>CAYTAW010000222.1:0-6154 GCA_964435675.1 uncultured Bdellovibrionales bacterium | reverse complement strand
GACAGCAAGCGTTTCTCAGGCAAAAATCTATTAAACCCGTAGCGTCCTTCATCGCAGAGCCACTCCTGATTTACGCTGCTGTTGAGCCGCGCCTTGACCTGCACAATCTCACCATCGCGTTCGTGTACTTTTACGTTGCACCCCGTCGAACAGCCCGGGCAGATGGCTTCGGTGCTCGACGTAAACCATACCCGCGTATTAAAGCGCCACGCGCGGTGCGTCAGCGCCCCAACCGGGCAAAGGTCGACGACAGAACCCGAAAGCGGGTTATCGAGCGGACGCTCAGGATCGATCGCGATTACCGACTTATCGCCGCGATTGAGCATGCCCAGTTCCGATGTACCTGTAATTTCGTCGCAGAAGCGAATGCAGCGTGTGCACATAATGCAGCGCTCACCATCGAGCATTACCGTCGGGCCAAGCGGTTCTGCCTTAACCTTATGCTCCTTCTCCTCGACGAAGCGGCTCGGCTTGGCGTTATATTCGTAGTGATAATCCTGAAGCTTACAGTGCCCCGCTTGATCGCATACCGTGCAGTCGAGCGGATGATTAATCAAAATAAACTCGAGAGTCGCAGCCTGCGTATCCTTGACGCGCTGACTCGTCAGATGCGTCTTTACCTCGAGCCCCTCGCGCGCTCCAAGATTACAGCCAATCTCAAGCTTCGGCGCGCCCACCACTTCGACTTTGCACATCCGGCAATTGCCGACGATTGAAAGGTGCGGATGATAACAGTAATGCGGGATATCAATTTCGACCGATTTAGCCGCTTCGATGATATTCATGCCTTTTGGCACTTTAAGCGCCTTTCCATCGATGATGATATTCACCATCTCCACCGCCGGCGCGCCATTCGTCATCGTGTCATTCATAATACAGCGTCGCGCAGGTTAATGCGCCCCCTCGAAAATCACGTTCAAATACTCGCGCTGCTTTTTCTGCCCCGACTGCGCCTCTGCAATGCGCGCCTTAAATTCTTCCGGAAACTTTTTGATAAAGGCTTGCGCAGGCCAGGAGAGCGCTTCGCCGAAAACGCAAATGGTCTGCCCCTCTATCTGCTTTGAGATCGATTGCACCAGCTCCATATCGCCTTCTTTGCCACCACCGCGTGATACACGCCGGAATATTTTTTCGATCCAGTGACCACCTTCACGACACGGCGTGCATTGGCCGCACGATTCGTGCGCGTAGAAGTGCGCAATATTAGACGCGGCCTCAACCATGTCGACCGTTTCGTCCATTACGATAAAGCCTCCCGATCCGAGCAGCGAACCGGCCTTTTGAATCGATTCATAATCGAGGCACACGCCCTCGAGTTCATCGGCGCGCAGAATCGGCATCGACGAACCGCCGGGAATAACCGCCTTCAATTTCTTGCCGTCCTTTACGCCGCCCAGCTCTTCATTGATAAACTGCAGCAGTGGGTATCCCATTTCAACTTCATACACCCCGGGTTTATTGATATGTCCGGAAGCGCTAAATAGTTTCGTTCCAGGGGATTTCTCGGTGCCGATGGATTTATAGGCTTCACCACCGTTTTCGATAATCCAAGGAATCGCCGCCAATGTTTCGGCATTATTCACTATAGTTGGACAATCGTACGCGCCAATCGCCGCAGGAAAATAGGGCGGCTTGATGCGCGGCTGCCCTTTGCGCCCTTCAAGCGACTCGATCAGCCCAGTTTCTTCGCCGCAGATATATGCACCGGCACCACGGTGCACGATTAAATCCAAATCGAATGAGCTGCCGAAAATCTTTTTGCCCAAGTAGCCCTTTGCGTAGCACTCTTTGACCGCTTCCTGGATGCGGGTGTAGGGATAGGCATATTCGCCGCGTATGTATATACAAGCCCAATGCGCCTGCACTGCGTATGCCGCAAGCATCATTCCTTCAATAACTTGATGTGGATCTTTCTCAAGCAACACTCGGTCCTTGAACGTGCCCGGTTCGCTCTCATCAGAATTGTTGATTAAATATACCGGCTTGGTGTTTCCCTTCGGAATAAATGTCCATTTTTTTCCGGTGGGAAAGCCCGCCCCGCCGCGGCCACGCAGTCCAGAGGTAATCACCTCTTCGGTGATTTTCACCGGATCGGCGCCGAGCGCTTTTTTGATCTGCTTGTATCCGCCGCGCGATTCATATCCGCTTACGGTATGCTGATCGGCGTGGTCTACATTTCGCAGTAATATCTTTCGATGCGTTCCCACTCGACTTATACCTCCGACTTCGGATGGCCTTTCAAACCATCGCCCAAGCGATCATTTATTGTCGAAAACCGCAGATCCGGCTTTTCGGACTGAATACGATCGAGCAGCTTATCGAACTTCTCAACGGTGAGATTTTCGAAATAGGTATCGTTAATCTCGCACATCGGCGCAGTTCCGCACGATCCGAGACACTCGACCTCTTCAAAACTCCAATTGCCGTCCTTGCTGACCTCACCCGGCTTCAATCCAAAACGGCGATGAAAGTGCTCGCTTAATTTCTTTGAACCGCAAATCGCGCACGAAAGGGTGCGGCAAATTTGTACATGATATTTCCCGACCGGCTTTTTGTAATACATCGTGTAGAACGTGGCGACTTCCATCACCTGCACCGGCGGCGCATCGATGCGTGCCGCAACCCATGCGATCGCCCGCTCATTGATAACACCGAGCTCTTCCTGTGCAATGTAAAGCGCCGCCATAATTGCCGAACGCTTGGTCGGATATTTAGAAATCATCTCCTGCAGCCTGGCTTCAGCTTTTTCGGAGAGTTTTTCTAATTTTTTCTCATTAACCATACTACCTGTCGCACTCTCCGCCGATCATGTTGTCCATGCCAAAGGTGGGCACGATATCCGAGATATTTGCCCCCTGAAGCATTTTGCGCATGATTCCCATGTGAATAAATGCCGGCGCGCGCACGTGCACACGATACGGTTTGCCGCTGCCGTCGGACACGGTGTAAAAGCCCAGCTCTCCGTTACCGCCTTCAACCGGGAAATAAACCTCTCCTTTCGGCGGCTCGACTCCGAAAATAACCAGCTCGAAATGCGTGATCATGCCGTCAATCGAGCCGTACACCTGCTCTTTAGGAGTCAGGGCGATATGCGGATCATCTACGACGATTGGCCCGCTCGGGAGATTCTTTATCGCCTGCTCACAGATGCGCAGCGACTGTTCCATCTCCTCGAAGCGCACCTGAAAGCGATCGAAATTATCGCCCTTCGTTCCGAGCGGCACTTCAAATTCGAACTCATCATATGAAGAATAAGGGAACGCCTTGCGCACGTCATAGTTGACACCAGTGCTGCGCAGCATCGGCCCGGTGAGTCCGTAGCTTATCGCTTCCTCCGGCGTGATTACCGCCACTCCGGCCATACGGTCACGAAAGATCCGGTTCTTACTGAGCAGACGATCACAGTCGTTGATGTGCTTACGCACGCCGACGAACGCCTTTGCCATACGGCCGGCAAATCCATCGGTCAGATCAGCCTTGAGTCCGCCGACGCGCCCGTAAGAAATCGTCAATCGAGCGCCCGTCACCTCTTCAATTAGGTCCCATAAATATTCACGCGCCTGCATGTAATAGAGCATCGCGGTGAATGCGCCAAGCTCCATGGCAGAGGCGCCGAGACAAGTGAGATGATCGCATACGCGAGAGATTTCGGACATTATCACGCGCACATACTGGGCCCGTTTCGGCGCCTCAATCCCGAGCAGCTTTTCAATCGTCAAGCACCAGCCGATATTGTTTATGATAGGCGAAACATAATTGAGCCGATCGGTGTACGGCATGACTTGATTGTAGTCGACGGTTTCGCACATTTTTTCGAAGCCGCGGTGGAGGTACCCTACTTCCACTTCGGTATCGACGATGCGCTCGCCGATTAATTCGGCGACGATGCGAATCGTGCCGTGCGTCGCTGGATGAGTCGGACCAAGGTTCAAGATCATCGTTTCTGAGTGCAGGTCATCACCCACTTCGTGGGGCTTCATCTGAGTAGAGAGACCGCCAACGCCGAAATCGATATTCAAAAGCTCTTTACTCATTTTATGAACGCACCTCCGGACGGTCAGTGGTCCAGCCCGGATTTTTCTTACTGTTGATTTTTACCAACGGAGCGCGAGTCATCTGTCGAGCCGTATTTTCGACCTCAGGGTATCGCAGCGGCACTCTCGGCTGTTTTGCCTGCACCGGATAATCCTTGCGCAGCGGATGTCCTTTGAATTCTTCATACATCAAGATGCGGCGCAGATCGGGATGCCCCTTAAAAACGATTCCAAACATATCCCAAACTTCGCGCTCCATGAAATTCGCGCTCTGCCAAAACGGGACCAACGATTCAACTTCCGGCGCATGCTCGGGAACCGCCGCCTTTATTCTTATGCGGCCCAGATTCGCAAGACTGAGAAGATGGTAAACAATCTCGAAACGCTCATCGCGTTGATCCATCCAATCAACAGCGGTGACTGAAACAAGAAAATTCATTTTCAATTCCGAATGGTCACGCAGACTCTGGCAAAGCGGAACAATGTTCGCCCGCGCAACATTGAGCACAACATGGTTGCGGTCGATGGAAGACTCAAGGAGAAGATTCGAGAACGAAGCACGAGTTAACTCCAAAAGCTGCTCTAACGTGAGGCGACCTTTGGAGGAACTATCTGTGGAACTCACAGGGGAAACCTTTGCAGACAAAAGCCGGAAAATACCGGAGGGTTACCTATTTTTATACCTACTAGTTAATGGTGGCAATAGGCTAGAGGCTCAACCATAACGGTTTGGGCGACACCCTAACTGTTCAGTCGGCGGAATAAGTCCACCGTCAACAGGCAACTGATTTGGCAGCATCTTCGCACCACCTGATTAGGCTACGGTGGACAGTCGATACTCCCCCAAAAGGGGCAAAACTAAAGATTTACGGTGAAGAGCGGTAATGACCGATTCAGATTCAGTTGCCCGAACCTACTGACTGAGCACTTCCGGCGGGGACCGAAACTGATTGAGGTCCTCCCTGAAACTCATCTATCACCCGCCTAATATCCTTGGGATCGAAAACCGGCATCGAGCACCGCTTCTCGGCACAAACAAAGGCTGCCGAGCGCCGCAGAGAAGGAAACCGCACATCCGGATTAAGCATCTTTCCTTCGCTCTCATCCCACCATTCGAGGCGCTTATAGGGATTTTTAATTTTACGAGCAGCCCCAAAGAGCAAGATCGCATCGGGATCCACCTTTCGTCCGACTACCGTTATATGTAGCGGCGGCCCAGAAAGACGGCGCGCCGCTCGCAGCGCATCGGCCGCCATGCCGGGGGAAAGTGGTTGAATCTGCTCGGCGGCTTGACGGATAATCCCATGTGCAGCATTTAGAAAATCAGCGTTACCCGTATAGTGGTGAAGGATTACGAGCAGCGGCGATAGCGTCAACGCGTCCTCGAGCAATTCAGGTTTGGCGCGCAGCGTTCCATTGCTCGGTTCGAGTAGTTCGGTCAAAAGAATTCTTCCAATCTGTTGCGCGCGCCCAATCCAGGAACGTTCAGCAGTCGAATGATAAAAGAGGAGATAAATGCGCAGCGCGCCGATCTGCGAGTTGAATATTTCGCTGGCAAATGATTTCTCGCCGAATCCCCGACCGCGCACAGAGCCGGCAATAGACGGGAGCAGCTTAATGGTTTGCTCGGTGACCAAATGCGATAGTCCGCTGTCGCTCGTGTTATCCGCGTACTCGAGCAGGTCGGCCAGAACTTGCAGCTTAAGCAGCATCGGCATTCTAAGCTCCCCGTCTGTGACCACAAACTGACCGAGAAGCCCTTTTACCGTGGCCCCGTGATCACGCGCAAAATCCATTACCGGCTGACTTTCGAGTTGATTCAATATATTTAAGAGCAATGCGATTTGACGCACCTCTCGTCCGACATCACTTGGCAAACATTCCTGTTTTAGACAGCGCGAGAGCTGCTCGACACCCTTTGCGCGCTCTTGCAGCCACGGCACGACAAGCGCTTCAATCTTATCGAGCTGTCCCCTATTTTTAAGTTCCGCTGCCGCTGCGATCGATTTATACGTTGCCCCGAGCAGGCGATCGTCGAAGATCTTTGCCGTAAGCGACTGCTCAATCACGGCGTTGAAGGCCGTCATCCGTCCTGGGCTAATCGCCGGACTTTCCTCTCC
>CAYTAW010000221.1:0-6188 GCA_964435675.1 uncultured Bdellovibrionales bacterium | reverse complement strand
TCAGGGAAGACTTGCGGTAGTTGAAGCGACCCCGGGGAGAATATATGTCGAGCATTCCGACTTGGCCCATCGCGCTAATGTTTTTGAAGGCGCTCCCGGCGTCGCTTCTTCTAGACAGAAATTGCCCCCGATGAATAAGTGCCATAGCCTACTTAGAAACAAAGTATTTGCCCGAACTTCAAATAGGTTGCGAAGAACTCCCAATGTTAAGGAAATGCAATCAATCCTGAGCCAGCGAAATATCCTGATCGAGAAGTCATTTTCTCATGCGACATTGATGCAGTTGGTAGCCGATTGCCGCGCGAAAAAATTGCTCTTTCGCCCATGGCGTCAAAAGCAAAATTCCTGGATTGAAGTAAAGGCTTAACACCCAGCGTAAGCTGGCGAGCGATAGGCTGGCCACCTCGGGATTAGCGAGACGTGCCGGAAGGGGGCTCGACGGATAGTGGATCAGATAGTGCTTTATCCCACGCGTTATCGTCTCCAGTCCACAGACGCGTCTCTGGTCGCGGCATTGTCCGGAAGATTACCCGTCCATCACTCCAATCGGTAGGAGTGCCAGGAAGCAGTGGCGTAAGATATAGAAGCGAGAACGGCAGTTGTGGAGCTGCGCTCGCGATCGTTTCCGAAAGCTCTATTGCGCGTTCGCGCGCTTTTTCGCTTTCAGAGTGTTGGCGAACGAAGAGCACGGATTCTGTTCCGGCGAGTAGATGGAGGAAGCGGTGTACCAGATGATTATATTTTTCGCGTTTCTCTAAGTACGCCGAATCGATCTCTTCGGTTTCCTGAAAGTCGTGCAAAAATTGAAGACCACTCTCTCGATCCACCACGCGATTCTGGGGATTGCGTACCAGCCGGCTGCGATCGAAGAAGCCATCAAAACGATCTTTAAGAACTCGCGTGACGCCATGATGCGGTGAAATGATCCAATCAAAAACATGCGCCGTTTCATTTTGTGTTATGCGACGAATCTGATGTGCGGGCTGACAGTGAGCACCGAGGCTGACTACGTGTTTGTAGAGTGTGTGAAGCGGAGCGAGCTGAGATTCGATCCCGTTAGACGTATTGGCCAGGTGTGATGTTTCCACTCAGTATCTATCGTAGTAAATTTCCTAAAGTATAAGTGGAATTTGCACTGCCGTAGATGTTGTAAATTCAGCTGATTAGGCTACTGGGTGCTTCGTCACAAGTCGTCCACGACGTGCAATATAAACAGCATGGAGTGGAAGTTCAGCGGTAAAAGCCCATTAGTACCCATTCGTAAATTCGTCGCGAATAGTGCATCTATGTCGTAGAATACTCGGTTTCGTGCGCCTTGCACTTGGCCACGTGACCGTACTTTTCTCGAAAGGTCGCGTGCGATTCGAAATTTTCCACCGCGCCTCCTGTCTCGTATGTCGTTGACGAAGCCAGGTGCTCGGCAATTTCGGAGTGTGAGGTGCCGAAAAGCCTCTGCTTCATGGCGACAGACGCTTGGCATTCCTCACCGATTGCCAAAACGCCTGAATATCAGCCCTTACATTTTTCAAGGGCGTATTGGGCGAGTATGATGCATCCGACACGGCAGATTAATCCCATGGTGGAACACATATTTGCAGTCGACGAAGACAGTCCTTCAACCGTTTGTCGAAATATGATCATCGGTAATTCCTGTATTGGGATCGGTGAAAACGCCCCCGACGAGACGAGAGTCATTGGAGCTAGTGGCCTGGCCAACCGCGTTTACATTCGTTGGTTCTGTTGCAAGCAGGGTAAACGGCACGCCACCCATCGGACGATTTCCGCAGCCCAAGATGCTCCAGCTTTCTCCGACGATGCAATGACTTGCGAATCCGACTGGGATGCCAAGGTTGTTCAAATCTTTACACGCGCTGGTGCCGTCATCCGAGGGCGAGTTGCTTGCGGCTAAGTCTTGCGGAGTAGCGCTTGGCCCCGTCCAGAGCGCGGCTCGATTCTTTTCGAGCGGGAACGCATTGCTATCCTAAAATACCTGGCCGCAAATTGCTCCACCAGTGTTTAAATCACTGGCGTGGCTGGCACTGGTATCGGGCAATAGCGGTAGGGGTCGATTATATTGCTTTTGGTGTCCCATACCGAGCAGCGAGTTGGACTTAGGCGGTCACCGACGATTTTTCCTGAGTTATTGACCCGGGAGATCCTAAAATTAATTCCACCTTCTATCAGTGGTGCCGCATTCGCGCTAGTAACCGCGGCACCGATAACTGTTGCACCGAGGGCAATACAGAAAGTTGCGAAATTTCTGAATTTAATCGTGGTTCCCTCTGGTTTGCTTTCTCAGAAAAAGGTATTCAGCGTTGAATTTATTTTATTTGAAGATATAGCAAGTTTATTCACCGAAGTAACCTCTATTAGGCCAAATGTCACATTTCAAGCATTTATCACTTTTTTCTCTTTTGTCGGTAATTATTGTGGCCTCCGCGCACGCGTGCCCTCTCGTTGAGGGCTTGGTCGATTATAACTGCGATCGGAAACATCAGATCTCGGTTGTAGGAGACAGCATCGTTTTTGGCACCGGTGATACCGCAAACGGCAACCAAGGCGGGTATGTCTTACGTTTGCAGCGCGCGTTCAAATCTTCCGAGGTTTTTAATTTCGGATATCCAGGAATTACCACGAACCGCTTGCTCGCGTACTACAAGCAGCAATTCCTCAAAAATTCAAAAGGGGACGAAATTAAGGCGCTCGGGAATTCGGACATCATAATCATTGATGTGGGACGAAACGATTACTTTAATCGAAATTCGTCGGCCACGACGGCGAATACTATAAAACGTTTGACCACATTTCTTTCGACGGAACTCGAAAAGAAATTTGGGACTTCTCCTTTGTTTGTGACCACTATTTTGCCGCTCACAAATCGGGAGATAGATTTAGGCTTTATCAAGCAAGTGAACATGGTGTTATTGAAAATTCGCAATCAAACTTTCCCCGCATTTCTCCGATTCGATAAATTGAACCCAGCCTTATTATCTTCAGACGAACTCCATCCCACTTCCGCCGGCTATGCGGTCTTGGGAAATATTGCGAGTAAGTATATTCGCGGTGAGGCGCAAACGCGGTCCAAAAAGGCGAGAAAGGACGCCGACAAGGATGGAATATATGACGTTTTCGAGAAATCGAAGTTCGAAACGTTGCCTAAGACCTCTGATACGGATGGCGACGGGCTGCTCGATGGTGAGGAAGTATTCTCCTACGAAACGGATCCACGTAATCCGGACACGGATGGCGACGGCGGGAGCGACGGATTTGAGGTGCAACAAAGCACGGATCCGAACGCGGCTAATTAAACGAGCGTGTGTTTTATCACATACGGGAATTACTATTCTCCCTCTACGCGCGCAATCTCAGCTATTACGTGAGCCCGCCGTGTAATGGAACGAGGAGCGATACGATTAAGTACCTACGTTTTAGAACCGCGCGAGTTGCTATTTCTGCGCTTGCTTCCCGAAATATTCCTGTTCACTGAATGTATCGATAGGATATGTGGCGAACTTCGCATTACGTGAATTCGTATCGACCTTCACGCGATAGCGACAAAAAGTCTGCGAGTCCTGAAATTCAAAATTTATTTCCGCAGATCCCGCGTGAGATTCCGCTCCGGTCGTCACCGATTTGATAGTTCGCCATTCTGAGCCGGGGGGACATGCGGCGACTTCGAGCGAGACCGGCACGTTTTCGAGCCTCTGCCCGTCACCGAGAACTTCGACGTTTAATGAGCATACGGTGGCCGAAGGAACGTGATTCGCTTGACGAATTACCTCTCGATTCTCAAAATACTGATCGCATAAACCAGCAAACCAAGCTCTAATTCGAACATTTTCGACATGTACCGCATCCGTTACCGTATTGACGGTAAGATCCATTGAGATGCGCGCACTTTCATCCGGAACGTTTTCAATCACAAATCGGTTTTTGAACTCGGGCGATTCGAGTAAAAACGGAACGCCGTCACCCGACGCGTCCGATTTGATTACGAATGCTCCCTCGCTATCGGTGACTGAACTGTCCCCGGTAGTTTCGATTGTCACAATCACGCCGGGCAGCGCTTCACCGGTTGTTGAGCTGACTCTTCCTTCATAGGTCCGTAAGCCAGAGCCCGATGTTCCGCCGCCGCATCCTCCGAGAAAAAGAAGCGCTACGGTAAAAGGAATTGTAATCAATTTGTACATATCGAACTCTCATCGGCCCATCCGAAGCGGGTGGACTATTACACACAGGCGAGTCAGTTTTGATTGGGAACGTGTCGCCGCCGGCATTATAAGAGTGGGCGGGTAAATAGTCCACCCAATTTAAAAGCCCTTTTTATTGAAATCCCGCGCATCCGACGCGACTAAGCAGCTCGGAAGAAGATCGTGATCAAAGCGGTTACCGAATATTTTGGTGACTACCGAAATATTCATTTAGTTGAGCCGCCCATAACGCAGTCATTTCGGGTCCTGGGTGCCCATCGGGAAGCTGCAACTCTTTCCGTGCGGCAATTTCACTGCCGTCAACAAATGCGATTTTGTTTTCGGAAAGATTCTGCCGGTAGAACGATCGCGAGTCGGTAGACATTTCTTGCAGGAGCAGCAAAAAGACAGCGCCGCGGGCGCTTGCCTTTGACCTTATATACTCAATCAGCTGCCAGGTTAGCTCGCGTTGCTGAGAAATTGGCCCTCTCGCCAAGTACCTGAGCCAGGCGTTGGTTATATTTCTCGCTACAACGGAAGATCCCGTAAAAGGAATCATCACGCCCCACAATTTTGGATCCTCGCGTACCAGCCGCTGGTTCATGAATGCGCATCGCGGGTATCCCGAGGTATGCGTCGGAGATGTGATTGCGTTCCAATAGTCCATACGCGGATCGGCTGTATTACGCTCTTCATGAAATCCGCTTAGACCGTAGACGACAAGGTCATTTGCGTTAAAGGTGTCTTGAATTTGGTCGGTCAATAGTGCGACCTGGCATGTGCCGAAGCCGCCGACGGCATGATTAATCACTATTTCGTTTTGTCGCAGTTCTTGAAGCTTCCATGGAAGTGTTTCTTGATCATCGAGCCCTTCGCCAAAGACGAATGAATCCCCCAAAAAAATTATTTTTGAATTTCTGTGCGACCCGGCATTGGGGCCGGTACTGCGGCTGCCGTCGCTATTTATCGAAATGGTGCTCTCCCTTCCGCGCTTACCCAACTCTAGATGATACATTCCCGGTTTCAGCTGCCAGCCGGTCGATGCGTTCCCTTGAAATGGCTCTTTATATCTGAATATTTCGGGGTGGTAGGCGACGGGCGAGTTGCCAGGAGTTTCGCCGCGCAGCCTCAGCAAAACCTCAGCGCTGATCAATCCGGCGGCAGCGCCGAACCATACGAGCACACACCATATGCCTAGCTTCATTAGATTGCCTGTGGCGCCAGCGGGATCAACGAATTCTGTCTCTAATTACCGTGTCCAATATGTACGACATCTTTCGGCGCATGCATACCCTGAATAATTGCGTCATTGCGAGCGCTGCCGGGCAACTGTCATACGTGTAATAAGCGGAGGGCCGAACCTCAGGCGGCGTGGCGTCGCTCAGTGTTTTATTCAGCGCGATCTTTGCTGGCAATTCAATCAAGCCATCACAAAAGCTAATTGGAATTTGACCTGATATGATCAATAATTTTGCGCGCAGCTGGTGAATTATTCTCGCAGAAATTAGGAGCGGCATGCAATGCGAATGGTAAAGCTGATTATCGTCAGTGCTGTTATTGTGCTTATATCGGCTGGGGTTGGTCATGCGGGGGAAGCACGCTATTCGCGCGCCGAACTGACGAAGCTGGTTGAGCCGATCGCACTATATCCGGATTCGCTGCTGCAACAAATTCTTCCGGCGGCAACTTTCCCCGATCAGATCGCTGACGCCGCGCTACTGATTCGCGGCAAAGAGGATGCGGGCTTAATAAAAGATCAGTCATGGGATAACAGCGTCAAAATCATCGCCTCCTACAGCGGCATTCTGAAAATGATGTACCAGAAGCTTGATTGGACAACTGAGCTCGGAAGAGCGTTTCTCGATCAGCACGAAGAGATACTGGACGAGATCCAGGAGCTGCGCGTCAAGGCGAGGGGGCAGGGGAACTTGGAGAGCTCGCAGTACCAGAGAGTTTCTACGCAGACCTCGTCATCGGGCACACAGATTGTGGTTATCC
>CAYTAW010000220.1:0-6214 GCA_964435675.1 uncultured Bdellovibrionales bacterium | reverse complement strand
GGCAATGTGATGGGCCTTGTTTCGGGCGGACTCGATCGCGGACTGTATCCAACTTTTGCGTATCAATTGACGACAACTCTTGATACGGAGACGGCGGGGCTCTGGAAGGGTGGCACGTTCATGCTGAGTGGAGTCGCGCTCACCGGTGAACCGCTCCATAACAAAGTGGGCGACTTTCAGTGGAGCAACAACATCGACAGCCTCGGTGTTGATACGCTGCAAGTGTACGAAGCATGGTATGAACACAGCTTTTTAGACGGCGATGCCACACTGCTTGTCGGGTTACACGATTATAACTCAGAATTTTATTATCTTGACTATGGCGTGGTGCTGCTCAACTCATCGTTTGGGTTCGGCATCGACGTATCGCAGTCGGGCAATTCAACCTATCCGATTACGTCGCCGGCGATTAGGCTGCGTGTGCAGCCGACCGAAAATTCGTATGTTGTTCTTGCGGCGTACGATGCGGTACCAGGAAGCAGAAATAACTACGGACGCCAGACGATCTCAGTCACCAAAAAGGATGGGGCATTCCTGGCGGGCGAAGTCGGACTAACTTCGGCCGAAGAAGATTCGGTGACTGACTATTTCAAGATTGCACTCGGCGGTTGGTATCAAACTACCGACTATATTGATTACGCTGAACGGGAACGCGATGATAACGGTGGTGGGTACATTATCGGCGAGCGCAAAGTGTTTTCAGAGTGTGATGATCCGGCGCAGGGACTTGGCGTATTCGGCCAATTCGGCGTTGCTCCCGGAAGTCGCAATACTATCGCACAATATATTGGCGGCGGTCTTAACTATACCGGCTTAATTCCGGGGCGCGACGAAGACGTTGCCGCGGCTGGTGTTGCTGGCGCGCGCGTCGGGAACGATTACCTTAATAGGGTTCCTGATTCACGGCGTGCTGAAACCGCGCTCGAAATATCGTACCGGATAAATGTTGCCAAGGGCGTCGCGATTCAACCTGATGTCCAGTACATCATTAATCCCGGCTTTACCACTGAGCAGAATCATGCCGTGGTAGTGGGAACGAGAATCGATATTGTCTTTTAATTAGAGCAAATTGGAATCTATTCGTCTTTTCTGCCTTCGCAGCGTATAGGCGCACGGGACTACGAACAACGTGAAGAACGTTGATACCAGCACACCGCCAATTACGGTCACAGCCATCGGTATACGAGATTCCGCGCCTGGCCCCAGGGCCAGAGCGGGGGGAATTGCCGCGGCGATCGTTGCAAATGAGGTCATTAAAATTGGACGGAGACGAATGGGTGCGGCCTGCGCCATTGCTTCCTTAATCGGGAGGAGTTCTTCATCCCGCTTGTGGTTGGCGAACTCAACGAGGAGAATTGAATTCTTTTTGACGATACCCATTAAAAGCACGATGCCAATCATGCTGTATAGATTGACCGACTGATTAAGCAGATAGAGACCGGCGAGCGCGCCGGTGATGCTGAAGGGGAGCGCTAACAGAATGGTAATCGGGTCTAGGTAGCTGTTAAACTGCGAGGCGAGTACCATATAGGCGACCGCGATGCCGAGCCAGAGCACGAAAAAAAGACTGTCAAAAGAGCGGGCGAAGGTTTGTGCGCCGCCTGATAGCTCGAAGCGGTACCCGGCGGGAAGTGCCGCCGTAGCGATCGATTGAGCGCGTTCCATCGCTTCGGCCTGTGATTTGCCCGGGGCGACGTTGGCGAATACGCTGATTGAGCGTTCTCGGTTGCGCCGCGTGATAGATTGGGGTGTCGAAGAAGTCTTTTGCTCAACGATATCTTTGAGCGGAATTATTTCGCCGTGGATGTTGCGCACCTGTAGATTAAGCACGTCTTCAGGTTTCGACCGTTCATCGGCTTTGAGACGCAACCGCACGTCGTAGCGACGCCCGTCTTCGGTAAACTTGGTGGTGCGAATGCCGCCAATTGCCGCTGAAATGGTGTCGCTGATTGTTTGAATAGTCACGCCGCGTTGTGTGGCGAGCGCACGGTTTGGCAGCCACTGCACTTCCGGCTGCCCAAGCTTGTAGTCGGTATTGGTATCCACAAGAAGGCCGGTTTCTTGGAGCCGTTTCAAAATTTCTTTGCTCTTTTCTTCAAGCACGGTCCATTCGGCGCCGCGGATATTGAATTCTACCGGAAACCCGCGCTGAGCGGTAAAGCCGCGCGTCGAGAGATCTTGAACAAAGGCCTTCATTGTTTTCGAAGTCGAAAAATGCTGACGCGCCTCCTGCATGATCGCTTGCTGCGTTTTTTTGCGCTCGGAGATCGGTTTAAGGGATATGAACGCCATTCCCGTATTTACCTCGCCCCCGCCAAAGCCCCCGATTGATACGAAAATGCGAATTACTTCGGGTACCGATTGAAAATAGGCTTCAGCCTCACGCATCTGCTCAGAGGTGTACTCGAGCGAAGAGCCGGTGGGAGTCTCAAAGCGCACCAAAAAGACGCTTTGATCTTGGGCGGGAATAAATTCCTTCCGAATCAGCGGCATCAGCTGCAGCGAGGCAAAAAAGATCGCGAAGGATCCCGCAATCACCATAAAGCGGAAGCGCAGCGCAACGCGCAGGGCTTGTTCATAGGCGTGCGCTACGACGCCGAAAATGCGGTTGAGGGCGCGCGCAAATAAATTCTCACTGCGTGCGTCCGCCATGAATTGCGCGCACCGAACGGGAGTAAGGGTTATCGCTTCGATCAGCGAGATACCTACCGCGATGGAAAGGGTGACGCCGAATTGAAAGAAAAAGCGTCCGATTACTCCTTCCATGAAAGCTATCGGGAGGAATATCGCGATAACCGCGATGGTCGCCGCGAGTGCGGCAAATGAAATTTCGGTCGCGCCGTCATTCGACGCTTCGACGCGATGTTTGCCGAGGTCGCGGTGCCGATAAATGTTTTCGAGTACCATAATCGCGTCGTCGACCACAATTCCGATTGCCAGCGTCAATGCGAGAATGGTGAATAGATTGATGGTAAACCCGAAAAAGTAGATCGCGGTAAAAGTGCCGATGATTGAAATTGGAATCGAAAGCAAAATATTGAACGTCGGGCCGATAGAGCCGAGGAAGAACCAGCAGACGATGGCGGTAATCAGCGCTGAGAGTACGAGCGTGAATTGACTCTCCTTAATAGCCTCTTCGATAAAGACCGTGCTGTCGAAATTCACCAAGACTGCAATGTCTTCGGGAAGGCTCTTTTTCAGCTCGTCCATGCGGCGGCGCACGTCCTTGGCAACCTCGACAGAATTTGCGCCGCGTTGCTTGCGAATCCCGATGCCCAACCCATCGGCGCCATTGACGCGGGATATGCGACGAATATCGGCAAGACCGTTTTCGATTATCGCCACATCCGCCAGTTTAATCGGTGTCCCAAAAATTGGGCGTCCTCCGCGCGTTTGAATGGTGAGTTCGCCGACTTCTTGAGGCGTCCGTCCCTCACCCATGACGCGCACGTTGATTTCCTGCGAGGAGTTTTCAATCGTGCCGGCTGCGGATTCGAGCTGTCCGCGCTGTAGCGCATCCTGAACGTCGAGAATAGTAAGCTCCCGCTCAATGAGCTTTTGATTGTCCACCCAGACGCGCAAATTGCGATCGGTGTACCCGCCGAGGATGACTTCACCGACCCCGGGAAGGATCTCGAATTGATCCTTCACGTTTAGCTCAACATAGGTGATCATGTCTTTGAGTGAGCGCTTATTCGATGAGATGCCGAGCCATAAAATCGGCTGATCTTCGGGGTTGCTTTTGCGGATCGTCGGCGGGTCGACATTCAATGGAAGGCGAATGCGGCTGACTGCCGTCTGAACTTCCTGTAGAGCCGCATCAATCTCCCGATTCAGCTCAAATTCTAGCGTGAGCGTTGCCTGGCCCTGACGAATATTCGAAGTAATCTCTTTCAATCCCTCGACCGATATTACCGCTTGCTCGATGCGGTCGACTATTTCAGATTCGATAACTTCCGGTGCGGCACCCTCCCAGGTTACCTGCATCGATAGCACGGGGAAATCGACGTCGGGCACATACCCCACGCCAAGCCGCGAAAAGCTGATCGCGCCGAATAATACCAGGCCGACCATGACCATCCATGCAAAAACCGGACGCCGGATAGCAAGCGAGGGAATGCTCATTTGACGGCCTCGCCGGCAGAAACAGTCACTCGGGCCACATCGTTGGCGTATGCGTATTTGGTTTCAATCAAGTCTAATTCCGAAACTTGGAGCAGCGAGAGTGCGTTCATGACGTCGAGATTAGTGACTTGGCCGTTACGGTAATCCTCTTGCTGAGACTGAACACTTTTCTGGCGAGCCTTGTACAATTCTTTGGCCTGTTCGATAGCCTCTCTGGATCGCTCCATACTGACGTACGCTTCGCGCACCTCTTGTTCAGCGAGGCGCGATCGTTCAGCGAGCTCCGATTGGCTGCGCAGTAACTGCGCTTGCTTTTCCGCCACGCGTCCGGCGATGCGCCCGCCGTCGAATACGGGCATGCTCATACGAACTACCATGTCCCAGTCGCGATGCCGGTTTGGATCGTCGACGACATATCCATTCATATCGAAGTTAATTGATGGCCACCAGGCGCGCTCTTCCGCGGTAATAAGCTCTTCCGACATTTGTCGGTTCAATCGCGCTGCCTGCACGTCTTCTCGGTTCTTGATGTTGGTGAGCAGCATGTTAAGGCTTGGCACGGCGCGCGGTTGAGCGGCAGCCGCAAGTTCCATATTGCTGCTCGACAAACGCAGCAGCGAGGCAAGAACCTCGCGGAGGGTATCGCGACTGCGGCGGGTGCGTTGCTTCAGGAGGCTTTGCTGCGCCAAGTCTGCCTGTGCCGCATGAATTTCACTTTGGCGAGATTTGCCAAGTTCGGCGAATTGCCCGAGCTCTTTGAGCCGGTCTTGGCGCGTTTTTTCACCGCTCGCGATTGCTTTTTCTTGATCTTGATAAAGAAGGATTTGGTAATAGAGAGAGGCAACATCGGTATAGAGTAGTTGTTTATCGCGCTCATATTGGTGTGCTAAGGATTCCCGTTCCGCGTCCGATGCGCGCGTTAACGCGAATTCGCGAAATCCCCGAAAGATTGGCTGAGTCAATGTAACCAGCCCTTCGAATTGCGTTCTCCCAAGCGTGCGCGAGGTTCGTGGTAATCCGGTTTGCGGATCGTTAAACGATCCCCTCGTCAAACTTCCAAAGTCCGGATTATCCCGCATGCGCTGATTAGCTCCGATTCCGAGCTGCGGATATAGTTCTGCAAGCGATTGCTGGTAGCGCGCTTGGGCAGCTTGAATATCCGCGGCGCGCTGCTTAAGAGTCTCGCGTTCTTTCAGAGCGATCTGGTAGCAATCGTTAAGCGTCAGTGGGGCGGCGAGAGAACAGGTCGCGCCGAAAAATAGAATTATTGATACTAGGATTAGCCCATAACCGATAGTGGAAGAGAGGTTTGCTGTACAAATCTGCGCACTGCTCGGCGAGTACACCCGAAACCTCCAACCTGACCTCTCTCGTGCCATCAAAACCTTACGATTTTTCCTCTTTTTTCACCTCTTCCCAAAGCGCGTCGAGCTGCTCGAGCGTATAGTCCTGCATGCGTGGAGCCGCACGTTGCTCTATTTTTTTGAAACGGCGGATAAACTTGTCGGTCGCGCGCTGTAATAACTCTTCTGAATTGCAACTCATGCGGCGTGAGAGCTGAGTTAACGCGAATAGTATATCGCCGAATTCCTCCTCCAAGTTGGCGCGATCGAGATCTGGACTGAGCGCCTGCTCAAGAAATTCGCGCACCTCTTCGAGTACCTTGTCGCGCACCTCTTCATTCTTGCGCCATTCGAAGCCGACGCGCGCGGCCTTCTCGCCCACACGCTGGGCGCGGAGCAGTGCCGGCATTCCGCGCGGCACGCCATCAAGAATACTTTTTCCTTCAGGCAGTTCGCTCTTCTTGCGTGTCTCCCAGTTCTGCAGAACCTCTTGCGAGGTTTTTGCCACTTGGTCGCCAAATACGTGCGGATGACGCGCCACCATTTTTTTTGCGACCTTGTCGGCAACTGTTCCAATGTCGAAGGTGCCGGCTTCCTTGGCCGGAAAGGTCTCGTAGAGCACCGCCTGCCCGGTCGAGATCAGGCCGCCGCCGCCCAGTCCCTGAACGATGCGCCAGAACACCAGACCTTCGAGCGAGGTGGCGCTGCCGCACATCATCGAGGCGAAGGTGAACACCATGATCGAC
>CAYTAW010000219.1:0-6235 GCA_964435675.1 uncultured Bdellovibrionales bacterium | reverse complement strand
CTTTTACCGCCACGCATGTCATTCCGGCAGATTTCGCGGCCTTAATTCCAGCTATGGTGTCCTCAAATACCAAACAGCTTTCGGGACTAATCCCGAGCTTCTTAGCGGTAGTGAAATAGACGGCGGGATCGGGCTTACCGAGTTTCTCGAACTCAGCTGAGTAAATGACCTTAAAGAATCGGGAGAGATCGAGCTTTTCGACCACGACCTTGATTATTCGCTCGAACGAAGCGGAGGCGATAGCGAGAGGAAGATTCCGGTTGTAGAAAAAATTTATTGCTTCGCGAGAGCCCGCGGTTGCATTGCCTTCTTTAAGAACCAGCGCGATTAATTTTTCGACGACAAGATCGGTGACTTCTCTATTGGTGGCGCCCGCCCACGGTCTTCTTTCGCGCCAGTATTCAACGACTTGATCGAGGCGCACGCCGACAGTTTGAAGCACGTCGGATGGCGTCAGCGTTACGCCGATTTCAGCAAAGGCATCGATCTCGGCGCGGTGCCAAAGCGGTTCGGAGTTTATCAACGTGCCGTCCATATCGAAGATGACGGCTTTTATCTTTGCCATTTTATCTCTTTTTTACGGCGCGATCGATCTCGCGTTTAGACTCACGCTCTTTTATAGTGTCGCGCTTATCCGGAGCATTCTTCCCCTTCGCCAGCGCGATCTCGACCTTCGCCCGTCCGTTTTTCAAATAAATTTGCAGCGGCACGCAGGTGTACCCTTTGGTAGCGATTCGCGAGCCAATCTTTTCTATCTCGGCGCGATTGAGGAGCAGCTTACGTTTGCGGGTCGCATCGTATTCTTTCGACGTATCGAACGCATATGGATTAATGTGGGCACCGACGAGAAAGACCTCATCGTTCATCGTGGATACGAAACTCTGGGCCAAACTAACGCCGCCGTCGCGAATAGATTTTATTTCAGGCCCGGTAAGCACCATGCCGGCTTCGAACGTTTCAATGATGTGATAATCAAAGCGCGCGCGTTTATTGGAGACGACGAGTTTGCGCCCCCCTTCCTCGGGCTTTTGCGGTTGCTTATTTTTGGCCATAAATCTGAGCTGTAGAGGATACCACAGCGACGCCGAAAAGAATAACCGGCGAATTTATAAGGAATATATCAATCCCAATCTTGAATATTTAAATGCCGTGGAGCTTCAACTACTTCGGCCTGCTGCTCTACCGTCACTGGCTCCGGCCGTATTATGTGCTGCGGGCTCAGATATATTGGTTGGGGCTCTTGCGGCTCACTTTCTGGAGACGCTGACGCTTCCGCTACCGTTTCAGTGCCGCTTATGATTTGGTGCGCACTATCATCAGCGGCACCTGCACTGTGCGCAGGTAAAGTAACCTCGAGAGGCGCTTCGGCTTCCGGCTCGTGTGCGACTGATTCTTGAGGCGCAGATAAATGTTCTGAGATCTCCTGAACAGCGGACACCGTTTCGTGAATGACTGGGGGAACTGTGCCAATTAAACCTTCCCCATCGAAAATCGGTTCTGCTGCGATTTTTTCGACGACAAATGGATCGAGCATGGCGGCATGCTCGGTTCCTTCATCTACCGAGAGCCAGCTTCCACTGCCGATTGCGGCGCAAACATCGCCGCCCAAAAGCTGCACCTGCTCAACTCCCACCGACACTTGAGAACGCCAATTTTCGAAGATAGCTTCTGAAGTAAATACGGGGATAATTTCCTTTCCGAAATGAGAATACCGATAGACGTTGAGCTTTGTGTTCGTGGCAACACTCGAACTCGGGTCGGAAAGTACCGGCAGGCAAAGTATGCGATCCGCAAGCCTGCGAACGAGCTTATCCATGCAGCTCGTATCGCCACGGGCAACCTTAAGCAGGTAGAGATTTAATGTGGTACGCCCCTCTTTCACATCGCCTTTCAAAAATACACGAGCCCACATGATTAGATACAGTTCGCCCCGGTTAGCGGTTCAGGGAAAATAGGGTTTTTTCAGATATAACTTCAGCTAGTTACCCTCAAAATACCGCCAGTTCGGGGTGTACCTTATATTTCACACCGGTATACTCGAGTGCGCATGAAGAAAGAAACCGCTCAAATAGAGATAATTAGAATCTTCTCCAATCTGTATCCCGATCCGAAATCGGAGTTGGACTTCAAGAGCACGTATCAGCTCTCAATCGCCGTACTCCTTTCCGCCCAGTGCACTGATAAAAAGGTAAATCAGGTCACACCGGCGCTTTTTAAAAAATATAAAAGCTTCATGGAACTCGGTTCGGCCAAACTCAATGACATCGAAAAAATAATCCGGCCGATTAACTATTACAAAACCAAGGCAAAACATTTGCAGATTCTCGGACGGCAAGTCGAGGAAAAGCACGGGGGCGAATTCCCGCTTAATCGCACTGAAGCGTTAGAGCTGCCGGGAATCGGAAATAAAACAGCCAACGTAATCCTTGGAGAGCTCGGAATCGAACCGACACTCCCCGTCGACACCCACGTATTCCGGGTCTCGCAACGTCTCGGCTTTGCTAAGGGCAAGACTCCCAAAGAGATCGAAACGCAGCTCAAAGCGCGCTTTGCCCCTGAATCGTGGCGCAATCTGCACCACTGGCTAATCCTTCACGGACGGCGCGTCTGTAAAGCTCAGAATCCGCTATGCGAGCAGTGCGATATTGCGGGATATTGCCCCAAAATTGGCGTGACGAAGAAGCGTCCGGCGAAAAAGAAAGGGGGCTAGCCGCGCTGCGGCGGGGCAAACCGCCCTTCGCTTCTTGAGAGCCAAAAGTGCTCCGATGGTGACGGCCGGCTGCCCGCATGCTGACGAAAAACGACGCGCGCCGGATACTCAATCGAATAGAGACGCGCGATATCTTTACAAAGCAACGATGTAATAAACGGATCGCACCAGCGTTCAGGCGCGAGATGGTCATTTCTGACATCGAGATTTTCACGGAACGGCGCAAGAACCATCAAATCGTGTAGCGTTTCGAGAGACTTGATCGCGCCGAGCGACAGTTTCTCCGTTGCTGAAAGCGGCTGGGTCTCTGGAAAGGCCTCATTACCCCACTGACTGGAATGACGCATATTCGGAATCGTTATGCCCTGACAGCAAACCATAGTCTGCTCAATAAAATAGGCTATTCCGCGTAGCGAGCGCACATTGCCATCGTCGCCATGGCGACCGTATACATCAAAAATTCCGGATAAAAAGCGTCCCTGCGCCTCGGTAAGCGGGTCCGACGGGCGAAACTCAGCGCTCGTCGCCAGCCGCGTAAACGCAGAGAAAATCGCACAGGCGAATTCCATGCGATTCCCCTTTCCGCGCTCACCGATTAGCGCGATTAATTTTTCGGCCATCAGCAATTTGCGACCGTTCTCAGTTGTTGTGTAAAGATCGGCTTTCTCCGGCTGGGGAGAAAATATTTCGCTAAGCGAGATGAAAGCCGCTTCCTCTACTACACGCAACCGCATTTCTTGAACGGAAATGCTATGATTACGAAGATCGAGTGGCGCGAAGATTCGCTTGGGATCGATCTTGGAGTTTCCCATCTCCATCGACTTGACCATAACCGAACAAAAACGATCGACCGCGACCTCCGGCGAAACGCTTCGGCCCTGAGCATCGCTCGTACCATCGATTAGATTGAGAATAACAATGACCGCGCGCTGTGCGGCTTCTGTTGCCAGCCCGCGATCGAGCAAATCCGAGTGAACCTGATACATGCGTGCGCCAATAGGCAACACGGGCGAAAAATCAACGCCATTATTGAGCGAAACCGCCGCTGCTTCCGAAAGAACGTCTACCATACCCCACTGCGATAGTAGCACAGTTCAGTAGTAAAAAAGGTTTATAGAACGCCAAAATACGCGTTTTTCGTAACAAATTAACAATAATTTTTAATTTTTTTAATGCTGCGTAAACGATTCAAGCACCGTCAGCGCCCAATTTTCAAGGTCGCTTAATGGCTCATCACTCTCGAACTCGAACTCCTCGCCGTCAAACCACCGGCCACGACCGCGGTATCCGCTGCCAACACGCGCTATTGATAGAATCTGCGCCTCTTCTCCAAACCCGAGCGATCCAAGAAGGATATCCTCCGCACGAATGCGTTCATCACCTAAGTTGTCTCTTTCGGATCTGCTTTTGGGACGAGCCATAACAAGGTCGATAACCATATAAAACCTCAAAAATCGTGAAAAACCGGGGAAATCGCATTATAAATCAACTGCGATAAAAATCACCAGAAAAGTGGGCGCTTTTTTCGAAATTTTTTAGGAAGGTGTTTAATCCGCCGGCGACAACATCACCGGCGGACCGGTTACATTTTGCCGATGATAATCGAAGCGTTCGTACCGCCGAATCCGAAGGAATTCGACATCGCGATATTAACCTGAGTTTTGCGCGCCGTATGGGGAACGAAATCAAGGTCCAGTCCTTCAGCGGGATTATCCAAGTTGATGGTCGGAGGAATCACTCCGTCACGGAGTGCAAGTGTCGATAAAAGTGCTTCTATTGCGCCAGCGGCGCCCAAGAGGTGACCTGTCATCGACTTAGTAGAACTGACCATTAGGCCCGATTTCGCCCATTCGCCGTACACTTGCTTAATCGCCAAGGTTTCAATTGAATCATTAGCTTCCGTGGAAGTACCGTGCGCATTGACGTATCCGACTTGCTCGGGCTTGAGTCCCGCATCTTCCAACGCTGCCGTCATACACTGCACCGCCCCGGCACCATCCGTAGTTGGAGAAGTGATATGGAAGGCGTCACAGCTAAAGCCGTAACCAAGTATTTCCCCATAAATCGTCGCGCCGCGCTTTTTAGCGGACTCATATTCTTCGAGCACGAGAATCGAGGCGCCCTCGCTAAGCACGAAACCATCGCGATCTTTATCGAAAGGTCGGGAAGCTTTAGTAGGATCGTCGTTGCGGGTTGAAAGCGCGCGAAGAGCGCAGAAGCCGCCGATGCCGATCGCTGTGACAGAGCTCTCAGCGCCACCGGTAACCATTGCGTCCTGAAGTCCATCAGCAATCATGCGCGCCGACTCACCGATAGCGTGCGTTGCCGAAGTACATGCGCTGGTAATCGTATAATTTACACCTTTGAGGCCGTAGCGTATCGCGATATTACCCGGCCCGAGATTGCTAATCATCGCCGGGATCAGGAATGGAGAGAGTTTTCGCGGGCCGCCTTCGAGGTAAAGGGCCATATACTTCTCGAACGTCGAAATACCGCCGATACCAATCCCTAAAATGCAGCCAATGCGGCGCGGATCGTAACCAGCCGCAGCGAGCTTCGAATCATCCCACGCTTCTTGCGAAGCGCCGATTGCGTATTGTGAATAGAGGTCGAGCTTTTTGAGCTCTTTTTGATCGATATAGGCGAGCGGATCAAAGTTACGAACTTCACCCGCGATATGGGTCGTAAATGCCTTGGCATCGTAACGGGTAATGGGCCCAATGCCTGAACGTCCCTCTTGTGCGGCTGTCCAAACTTCTTTTACGGAATTTCCGGTAGGCGAAAGAACACCTAAACCTGTGATAACAACGCGTCTTTTACTCATAATTTCACCGGCAAGAGTTATACAGCTAAGGCACTTGAAGAGCAAGTTAGCGGGTCCAAAAATCAGCTTCAAACCTAATAATTTCAAGAGCTTAAAACCAGAGAGTTTCTCTCTGGTTTAGTTCTTTTTTGGGTTTAGCTCTTTCTTGCTAGCCAGAACGCGGCGTTGATCTAAGGCTACGGAGCCCCACGCCTGCCCTCAGCCACCGTCCAATTCTTCCGAATTCGCATTCAACACACCGCCACTTCATTGCGCGCACTAAACCTCGCAAGTTTTGCGCAGCAAATTTTAACTTTCTAAAAGACGCTAATCGCGACAAAAACAACCCGCAAATTTCCAGAAAAAAAATCCCGTCGTGCCGACGCCGCATCGCCGACACGCAAATCTCTACGCGCGCTCTCGCGAGAGCGTAACACTTTTGCGAACTCTCGTTTTATCAACACCAACAATTTCTCTGCGTATTTCCACCACAAACTAAAGGGCCTTTTGTCCAGATTCGCTGGCGGGCTCTGACAAACGAAAAAAAAGGAGAAATGTTATGGTCGATGTAAACCAATCGATAGGGGGAAGTGCGTCTTTTGATCCGGCATCAGCGCAGCTTCCAGGAGGAGTGCCTGTGGAAAATTGGCGGGCGAAAACAGATGCGCAGCTGCTTAACGAAGGAGAGTTTCTCACGTTGAAAGAGCACGCAGGTTTTCACG
>CAYTAW010000218.1:2208-6269 GCA_964435675.1 uncultured Bdellovibrionales bacterium | reverse complement strand
CGTGCGGTAGTGGACGTTAAGCAGGATCAAGCTGACGCAGCTTCCTAAGTTTAATACGAGACACGTTTTTCCCCATACGGGATTTTTAATACACAATCGTTTGACGCAGGTAGACTGTGGTTGAAGACTTGAATTCCGATCCTTCTAATGATGAGAAAGGGTCGGTTACCATCGCCGTTGACGCGATGGGAGGAGACTTCGGGCCAGGTGTTGTCGTGCGCGGCGCATTGCGCTCGCTCGCTTCCGGTGCCCACCGATTAATCTTGGTGGGAAATAAGCCAGAGATTGATACGGAAGTCGCCAAAGCCTCTTACGATTCCTCTCGTCTCGAAATTGAACACGCCCCCGATGTTATTGCGATGACCGATTCCCCGGGGAAGGTGATGCGCGGAAAAATGGCGTCATCGATTCGCCGTGGTTTCGAGTTAGTTCATACCGGTCGCGCTTCGGCGGTTATCAGCACGGGAAACACCGGGGCGGTGATGGCGGCGGGCGTAATGGTTTTGGGAACGGTCTCTGGAATCGCGCGTCCAGCGATTGCAACATTGCTCCCCCGCCTTGGTGATCGGCTTCCTCTAGTGCTTCTCGATAGCGGCGCGAACGTTGACTGCAACGCCTCCCAGCTTACCCAGTTTGCCTTAATGGGCGCGCACTACGCTCGTGCGGTTCTCGGTTTGGAGTCGCCACGAGTCGCGCTGCTTTCGAACGGCAGCGAGTCATCGAAAGGCAATGATACGCTACGCTCGACGGCGATGACGCTGCGCCATACGAGTTCAATTAATTTTGTGGGCTATATTGAAGGTCGGGATTTTGCCGGCGACTTGGCCGACGTCGTTGTCTGCGACGGATTTGTCGGAAATGTGGTGTTAAAAACCATGGAAGGAACCGCTCGCTTCGTCACCGATTCGATTAAGACTGAAGTTTCTCGCTCGATACGGGGGAAGATTGGCCTCGGCCTCGTCGGACCGCTGCTTAAAAAACTTTTTCGTGAAAAATTGGATCCGGCGGCTTATGGGGGAGCGCCCTTGCTCGGGTTGCGCGGCGTCGGTATTGTTTGCCACGGTTCATCGAATGAGCGCGCCATCGCTAACGCGATCCGCGTTGCTGAACAGATTGTAGTTGGAAACGTAGTTGAAAAGATCGCCAGCGCGCTCGGAGGGTTGAGCGGAAACGGCATGGGATCGGATGAAATAGTTCGGAGAGAAGTATGAAGCGCTTAGCAGGAAGAGTTGCATTGGTTACCGGCGCATCGCGCGGTATTGGGCGCGCAGTCGCCGTACGTTTGGCGAGCGAAGGCGCAAAGGTTTTCGTTAATTATGCGCGCGGTGTGGATGCTGCCCAAGAGACAGTGCGCCTTTGTCAGGCCGCCGGTGGTGAAGCTGAACTACTTGGATTCGATGTGGCCGACAGCGCGGCGGTAGATGCGGGAATGGATCAGATTAAGGCAAAGGCAGGTAAGCTCGATATTTTGGTAAATAACGCCGGCATCGCGCATGACGGTCTGTTGCTGCGCATGAAGGATGAGGAGTGGCAGCAAGTGATTTCCACCAATCTCAGCGGCGCTTTTTACTGCGCACGTGCTGCATCAAAATTGATGATTAAGGGACGCTATGGCCGCATCGTAAATATTTCTTCGGTCGTTGGCGAAATGGGCAACGCCGGCCAGGTGCCATATGTTTCTTCGAAGTCGGGACTAATCGGAATGACCAAAGCGATCGCCCGTGAGCTTGCTTCTCGCGGTATCACCAGCAACGCCGTTGCGCCGGGATTTATCGAAACCGACATGACTAACAATCTGGATGAAGCGCTCAAGGCTGAACATTTTAAGACGATTCCGCTCGCGCGTTACGGCCAAGCAGAGGATATTGCGGCCGCAGTCGCGTTTCTTTCGAGCGAGGAGTCGGGGTATATCACCGGGCATACGTTGAGTGTGAACGGCGGCATGTACATGTAAGCAATGCTTCTCTCGTCATCAAATAGGGGGGAAGTCGCGTCCAAAGCCAGAATTAAGAGCTTTTTCCGGCGACCTTTTTAATTATCTGTAATCGATCTTATTGATTTTGAATTATTACCGAACACTATTGCGCGGGCATATCAATACCATTCGTGAACGTTGTTGATTTGTGATAACAAAAATGGTGGATCTCGGCCTTCCCAATCATTCAAATGATAAAGAGGGTATCGTCGCTGGCACCAGGTCGCTCTCTGAGTTGAACGGTCCTCAGATCGAGAGAAGAAGTTTTCTCGCCACGGTGGGAGGTGCACTGTGCACTATTGGGGGCGGTGCGCTGCTCTATGAACCTTTAAGAAATTATATTTTCCCACAAGAAATAGGCACAACCGATGCTGAGTGGGGGCGAATTATCGCGCACGCGCCGCTGGGTACCGTTCGTGAATTATCTGAAATTGATCGCCCGGTGCCTGGATGTACGATATTCGTGATGCCTCAACCGAATACGCCGAAAATCATGGATTTGAGCGATGCGGCACTGGTGCAACGTGAACTTAGGGAGATTATTGAAGAACGCGAGCAAAAAAGAGCGCTCAACGGCGAGCAGACTGAAACTGATCCGGGCAAATCAGTTGCAAAGGGTAGCGGATGGATAATCGACGCAAAGGACCGGAGGTACTTCGTATCCAATAAGCATGTGTTGGAGACTTGCCCCAATGCTACCATCGACCCCGTAAACGACGTCGCTATCATCCCCATGAGCGGGGTTGATGGCTCACTGAGTCAAAAGACTCCGGTCGTCGCAATCGATCATGTTTTGTCTTCGCCCTTACGCACTGGAATTAAAGTTGAAATTGTCGGCTGGGGACAGTCAGTTTTTGAAATGACTGGTACTGTAATCCGTGCGCCTGGCAACAATAATCGTTTTCACGAGGAGTATTTTGGAATTCGTTTACCCGATGATTTTTCCTCGCGAAGCGATGAGATTAATGGGATGTCGGGTTCACCGGTAGTAGAGATAGGATCCGGACTGATAGTGGGAGTGTTGTTTTCTCATGTATCTGTTCCCGATCCGGCGACGGGAAAAACGCATTTAGTGGTTCTCATTGAACCGGCACATCATGTCTTTCCGCTTATAGAGAGAGACCTTGAGTGGCGGAGAATGGTGCGTGAGTTGAAAGATAAACTGCAGCGTGAGGGCGGCAAACCCGAAGATATTGAAGTTATCGATAAGCAGTTGGAGGAGATGGGCCCTTAACTGCGGAGGTAGGCAGATCTGGCCGCTGCGAGTTTCAATTGTACCGTTTGTGAGAGAGAGGCTAAACGTGCTCCGAGACCGTAAAAGTTCAGCTATAGGCTTGGCCGATAGGAGCGAGCCGCCAGTTTCTAAAAGGTGAGTTGAAGGCGGCGTGTTTCACGCCGATTTTCCGTAGGTGCAAAAATCCGAATTATTCGTAGTAGCTCGGAATTGGTAAGAAGCTGATTATACTCGCGTCACGGTGAGTTTGGGGGAGTCTTGTCGCTTACGCGGCGCTTTTCCCAAGCAGCTGGTATCTAAAGCTTTTTGGCTCCTCTTACGATCTTATTCAGGTGCTTTGAGACGCTTTGTGAGCGATCTGCCGCATCACGCTGGGGGAATCTTGCCGGACTCAATAGTTAAATCGATACGAGGTGAAAACGGAGAAAGAATTTCCGGATCCCTTACACGGGCGGTCGTCTGTCGTCTTGCCGTTAGTCTAATAATTTTCTTCTCTTTAACAACTGGATCAGTCGGGCTGATTATCGCTTGGAGTGACGAGTATTCGCTCGGGCCGAATGAGGTGCTATTTGCCCGCCTTGCGCTTCTTGCCACAGTGGGTGGAATTGCCGGCTGCGTCATTATCATGGTTGGACTGATCCGCCAAATGGTCGTCGATCCACTGGCGCGATTCACGCATGCAATTGATATGATGCGCTGCGGTGTTAGAAATGTCTCGCTTCCCAATCATCGAGGCGATGAAATTGGAAGACTCGCTGAAGTCTTTCGCACAATGATGGATTCGATTGAAGAGCGCGATCGATTGCTGGTGGAGCAAAATTACTCGCTCGAAATGAAGATCCAGTCGGCCAC
>CAYTAW010000218.1:0-2198 GCA_964435675.1 uncultured Bdellovibrionales bacterium | reverse complement strand
ACAAGAATCTCAGCGCTCCCAATCAATTCTCTTCGGACAGCATATGATTTTGAGCCGCATCGCGACGAATGCGCCGCTCCAAGAGTCGTTTGAATTAATTGTTTCCGTTTTTCAGGGTATTTTCCCGCAGTCGCTTTGCGCGGTCCTGCTACTCGATGTTGATAAAAGGAAGCTCAAATTGGCCTCATCCGCGCTGCTTGCTCCCGATTTTACTCAGGTCATAGATGGTCTTCCGGTGGGTGAGGAGGGAGGTGTGTGCGGCTTGGCTGCGCAGACTTCGTCCTTTCAATCATCATTAAACTTAGCCGCTGATCTTTCGAACGACAGGCTGAAGGCGGCGGCGCTCGCCTGTGGCATCGTTGCCACTTGGGCGCAGCCAATACTATCGCGTTCCGGTGAATTGCTGGGCACGTTCAACGTGTTCTATACCGCTTCACGCGAACCTGATGATGAAGAGATTAAATTTGCTGACATGCTCGCCGATCTTGCCGGTATCGCAATTGAGCGCGCGCGCACTGAGCGCGACTTGATCATGGCTCGCGACGAAGCGCAATTTGCGGCGCGCGCCAAGACCGATTTCTTGGCCAACATGAGTCATGAGATTCGTACGCCGATGAACGGTATTATGGGACTCGCTGATTTGGCGCTCGATCTCGCCCTCGATGCCGAGCCGCGCGGTTATGTCGAAATGATTCGCGAGTCGTCCCTCTCACTAATGAGAATCATCAATGACGTCCTTGACTTCTCCAAGGCGGAAGCAAACCGCATGGAGCTCGAGGAGGCGGAGATAGACTTGCACCACTTTATTGAACGCACGCTCTCGATTCTTTCTATTCGTGCCCGACAAAAATCATTGGTATTTGTCAGTAAGATCGAGCCACATGTCCCTCGGTATGTGCGCGGCGACGTTACCCGTATCGGGCAGATTTTTAACAACCTAGTTTCGAATGCCATTAAGTTCACCAATAAGGACGGGGCAGTGATCATTTACATCGACAGCCGCGCTTGCAATGGAAATCGGGTCGATTTGCGCTGCGCAATCTCGGATACGGGGATTGGAATTCCCCGAGAAAAGCAGGACATTATCTTCGATATCTTTACCCAGGCTGATTCGTCGATGACTCGGCGATTCGGCGGTACCGGCTTAGGATTGGCGATTTGCCGCCAATTGACCCGTCTCATGGGCGGAGAGATTCGCGTTCGGAGTAATGTCAATATCGGCACGGCCTTTCATTTCAACCTGGAACTTGAAAAGTCAGCTGAAACCCGTGAGGAAAAGCCGCTTTCGATAATTGCAAACGGTGCGCTGCGCACACCAAGGGTCGAGCTCTTTCAGGACTTCAAAAATCACGAACAGAAACGGGTCTTGGTGGCCGACGATAATCCAGTCAATTTGATGTTGGCAACGCGTATTCTCGAAAATGCCGGGCTTGATATTGTCGGCGTTTGTGATGGCACTGCGGTGCTCGAAGAGATCCAAAAGAGTCGCTTTGATCTCATATTGATGGATCTGCAGATGCCTAAGCTCGATGGCGATTTGACAGCGCCCGCAAATCGTGATGCCGAAAAGCCCAGCTCCCTTCGAATTACGATCATCGCGCTCACCGCGAGCGATTCGAGCGGTGATTTGCAGCGTTGTCTCGAGAGCGGCATGGATGATTATTTGCAAAAGCCGTTCAGGCAATTCGAGTTGACACAGAAGGTCGACAAGTTTCTCTCGTGAGTTAAGCTGCTGTATTTAATCAGCTTTTATTTTTTCGGCGGCGGAAAAATATTTCTAAATACGATTGCTTCATTTTGCATTCGAGTTAATAATCGGAACGGATTTTTGCTCCCTACTTGACTATTAAACAAGTTGATTTATAAAGGGAGTGTTTAACTCCAAGAACATATATTCTTAAAATTAAACGTTTTTTTCATACTGAGAAATAGGAGAGAAATCAGATGGCATCTTCTGAAGAGATCAATGAGCGTATAAAAAGCATTATCGCTGAGCAGCTTGGCGTTAACATGGAAGAAGTTGTTCCAGAGGCGTCCTTTATTGAGGATCTCGGAGCCGATTCTTTGGATATCGTTGAACTGATCATGGCCCTTGAAGAAGAGTACGACATGGAGATTCCTGACGAGGATGCTGAAAAGATCCAGTCGGTTGAAGATGTAATCTCCTACATCCAATCGAAGCAGTCCTAGGCTGTATC
>CAYTAW010000217.1:0-6271 GCA_964435675.1 uncultured Bdellovibrionales bacterium | reverse complement strand
GATGAATACCTAACAAAGCCGATAGATCGCACCAAGTTACTCGAAACGATAAGACACTTCGTTTCCTAGGTTCTTTCACGAGGGCGGCGGTGCATCGGCCCCGGGCTGCGGTTCGATCGTTTGGGGAAGCTGAATCGGCGCTGGCTCGGGACGCAGCGCCAAAGGGCGATTCAGTTGCTTGAAAGCAGAATCTCCCAGCATAAAAAACAGCATCTCTTTGTCGATCCCTTCGCTTTCAAGCTGCGGAAGTAGCGCTTCGTATTCGGGAAGAATTAGTTGAGAATTGAAATCTTCGGGTGCTTCGCGTGGCAGTTCGGCTACCATGTTCGCGTCGGTGTTATTCAATGCCGCAATAGGTTCGGGAGCCGCTGGCTCTACCTTTTGCGGTGGCTGATTGCCGAGTAATGAACCAAATGAGAATTCGACGTTCTTCCCAAGTTTCTTCATTTTTTCCCGGTATTCAGCTATGTTTGGAGATATGACGATTCCCATCACGGCAATCAGCATCGCCATTGATCCGACGATAACTAAAGCGCTGTAGGCCCGGAAGAAATCAGAGATCTCTTTCAGTGGCGCAAAGATTCTATCTTGAACTTCGCGATACATGAACTGCAGAGGCTCGGGCAGTGTATACTTCTCGGCGGGAGCAGCCGATTCGTTTTGCTCCGTTGGCTTTGTGACCGCCTCGGGCGCTGCGGCCGCGGCAACGACTGTCGTTTCCGCACTCTTCCTTTGCCGCTCCTGAAGTTCACGCTCCTTACGTTCTAATTCCCATCGGTATTTGGCGCGCGCTTCCTCGGCGGCATGTCCAACATCGAGGTATTGCATCAAGTTGGACTGATTCCAAGTTTGCGGAACGAAACTTAGGTTCGTGCAGACAATTACCTGGTGCCGCTCCTGCGCGCGCTGATACAAAAGTTTTGCGAAGTGCTCACGCCATCGGCCGCTGAATGGCATGAATGGATCTTTTAGCACCAGCGCTGGTTTCGCAGATCGCAGCGCAGCGAGAATCATCACCATGCGCTGCGGCATTTGCGGTAGGTGAGCGCAGGGCAGATAGTGCACTTTGTCTAGCTCATACGTTGCAAATAGTTCGGGAATTTCATTCTCGGCGTAGCCATGTTCAATTAGAAAGTCGCGGATCGATGCGTCTGATCCCGAGTCATTGAATCCTATTAAATAGGCGTCGCTCAGCTCGGCTGGCTTCTGATCGAATTCGATTGTGATCCGCTCCTGGCTTTGCTTTCCGTAGAAGAACGCTTCGTAGCAGGGTAAATCGGCGCCGTTCTCGTCCTGCAGAACAGTGATTGAACCGGGCATACATTCGGTCCGCACCCATATCTTTCCATGCTCAAGTGAGCGCTTGAAGACCAGCGATCCGGCCGCGCCCTGAATTGCGTCCATGTTTTTATTCCTCGGAATCGCCGAGAACGAGGTCGACGCCGTATACGAGCTGCTCGCGGTTGAAGGGTTTTGGAATGTAATAGTCCGCGCCGTGTTGATACCCTTCAATAATGTCGTTGCCGCGATCGCGCGCGGTAAGCATGATCACCGGAATATTTTTGGTATGGGCGCGCTCTTTGATGATCTTTAGAACGTCATAGCCATTGATATCCGGCATCATCACGTCCAGAAATATTGCGTCGATGCCTCCGGCGCGCTCCTCAGACGAAAGGAATTCAAGCGCTTCAGTTCCGCCTCCCGCCGTTTCGACTTCGCAGCCAAGCGACTGGAAAATAGCTTCGGCGACGGTTAATACGTCACGGTCATCGTCAACGAGAAGAAATTTAGGATTCATAGCAAGCCCTCCTTTAAGTTATGTTTGGTTCGGACTAGATTGTCGAGAACTCTTGAGCATTTTCCATTTTTCCGCCGCCTCAAGTGCGCGATCATTATCGCTCTTCTCAGGCTCCGCCTCCGGCTGTGTGCTCACTGCTTCGGCGGTTTCGAGTTGCGGTTCCGGAACCGTTACAATTTGCGTTTCGGGCTGTGCAGCATGCGCTGCCGGATTGGTGTTGAGAATCGCGTCCAGCTGCTCGTCGTCTTCGTTGGTTGCGCCAAGAACTTCATCAAGTGTCGTTATGCCGGCGATTACCATGTTGATGCCGGCTTCACGCAGCGTTGTCATACCCTGAATACGCGCAATGCGGCGCATTTCAGCTTTCGACGCTTCAGCAAGAATTAATCGCCGTAGTTCATCGCTCAGCGCGAGTACTTCATAGAGCGGAGCACGCCCTTTGTATCCCGAATTATGGCACGTTTCGCATCCTTTGCCGTACGAAAGCATGCTGCCTTGGAGCAGATGTGTTTGCTTGCCCAGTTTTTCAACTAGCTCCGGCGGCGCGGGAATCTGCACCTTGCAGTCAGGGCAAATTTTACGCACTAAGCGTTGCGCAACGACGCAATTCACTGATGACGTAATCAAATAGGGCGCGACCCCCATATTGAGCAGTCGGGATATGGTCGAGATCGCGCAGTTTGTATGTAGCGTCGAAAGAACAAGGTGCCCGGTGAGCGAAGCTTTAATAGAAATCTCCGCTGTTTCTTGATCGCGAATTTCGCCCACCAGAATGACGTCAGGATCTTGGCGCAGGAGTGAACGAAGAATCGATGAAAAGGTATATCCGATAGCAGAGTTAACCTGGCACTGCGTCACACCGGGAATCGTTCCTTCCACCGGGTCTTCCGCAGTAAATACGCTGACAGAAATATCATTCAGTTCGTTAATTGCGGCGTAGAGCGTCGTTGTCTTACCGGAGCCGGTCGGACCGGTAACGAGCACCAAGCCATCGGGTCGGCTCACCGAGTCACGGATTATTTTTAACTCGCGAGGGGGTATCCCGAGCTTCGAGAGATCGTTATTGACGTTAGTCGTTCCCATTACGCGCATTACGATCTTTTCGCCAAAGGTCGCCGGCAGCGTGCTGATGCGGAAATCAGCTTCGACGTCGTTTGAACGGAACTTGAACGAGCCGTCTTGGGGAATACGCTTTTCGCAGATATCGAGATCGGCCATGATTTTTAGGCGCGATGTAATCGAACTGGTCAGCTTGTAAGGAATCTTTTGGATTTCGCGAAGAACGCCGTCAATTCGGTATCGGACGCGCAGCAGTCCCTCGAACGGTTCGATATGGATGTCTGAGGCGTTCTGCTTCACTGACTCGATGAGAAGGGAGTTGACCAAGCGTACCAATGGACCGTCGACGTCCGCAGTCTGATCGATTACGGCGTCGAGTTTTTTCGAGGCTTCTTCGCTTTCGTGGTCGCTCAACAGCTGGCGTAAATTGCCTTCAATAGAGACGTCCTTCGGATTAAATTTTCCGACCGGTTTTGCACCGAGCCCGGGCTTAGCGCCCTTTGGCGGCGTCTTATTTGTCGAACCAAATGCCATTCCGACACGCTAGATAGATTTACACTCGTAAATAATGTCGAAAGGTAGTTCGTTTTGCTTAATAGTGTTTCGCTCCAGCGCTCTAGGAAAAATTCGTAGATTGCGCATTGATGCCGCGGCAGAGTAAACTGCCGCACTATTTTGATATTAAAGATAGACGATTCATTCCTGAGATTAATCCAAGTCTCGGCTGCTAGTTACCGGCAAAGACGTTGTTCGGTTGGCGCTCTTGAGCGGCAGTTGTTAGAATCTTCTCGGATGGGCAACGGCCTATGGTAAAATAGAATAGAGCCGGTTCGAATTAAGGTTTACTGTTATGATACCAAAGGAAAAATGGCTGCTGTGCGCCCCTCATTATTTCGATGTGCGCTATGAAATCAATCCCTGGATGAACTTGCAGCGCGCCCCCGATCGGTCAGTGGCGCATGATCAATGGAATTATCTCGTTGAGCAATTCACAAAACTTCCGGTTGAGCTTCAATTTGCTGATCAACAGAGCGATTGGCCGGATATGGTATTTACGGCCAATGCGGGCCTCGTGTATCGGAATAAGGTGGTGCTCTCGGCATTTCGTCACGCTGAGCGCCAAGGTGAGGAGCCGCTTTTTGAAGAGTGGTTTATCCGGCACGGATACGAAGTCGTGCGCCTTAAAAGCGGCAGTTTTGAAGGGGAAGGTGATGCGTTATTTGCCGGCCATAAGCTTTTTTGCGGTTATGGGTTTCGCAGCGATCTTTCGGCGTACGAAGAAATTGGAGCAATTTACAATTTGCGCGACGTAATTACATGTCAATTGGTGAACCCGTCGTTCTACCATCTGGACACCTGCTTTTGTCCGATTAGCGAGAAAGAAGCGTTATGCGTGCTGAGTGCGTTCGACCGCTACTCGATAAAATTGCTCGAGGATAATATTTCAATTATCCCGATCGAAATGGAGGATGCGTCGCGCTTCGCGTGTAATTCGGTGATCGTCGGTCTCAATGCAATTGTCCCGGCGGGATGTGAGGCGACGTCCCAGATTCTCCGGGAGAGGGGGTTCACGGTTTATCCAGTCGAGATGACTGAGTTCATGAAAGCGGGAGGGGCCGCCAAGTGCCTTTCACTGCGCCTTTCCAATGGCTAGAATGACCCGGTAGGCCGGCCGCTATTCATTTTCCCGCAATTTTGTTATCCTTCGCGCCTACCCTAATTCAATTATTTTTGGGACGTGCGATGACGAATACAGAGAGCGCAATCTCGCCGCGGCGTGAAGATGACTTTCCCGAGTGGTACCAGCAGGTAATCAAGGCTGCGGATCTCGCCGAAAACTCCTCGGTACGCGGCTGCATGGTTATCCGGCCATGGGGATACGGGATCTGGGAAGGGATTCAGCGCGAACTCGATCGACGAATCAAGGATACAGGGCACGAGAACGCCTATTTCCCGCTGTTTATCCCCCTCAGCTATCTTGAGAAAGAAGCTACGCATGTCGAAGGGTTCGCTAAAGAGTGCGCCGTGGTTACTCATCACCGGCTTGAGCTGCGCGACGGAAAACTTATCCCTTCGGGCGAACTCGAGGAGCCGCTGATTGTCCGTCCGACGTCAGAAACGATCATCGGCGAATCATTTTCGAAATGGGTGCAGTCCTACCGCGATTTACCGGTGCTGATTAATCAGTGGGCGAACGTCGTGCGCTGGGAGATGCGCACCAGGCTTTTCCTGCGTACGGCAGAATTTTTGTGGCAGGAAGGACATACGGCGCACGCCTCGGAAGCTGAGGCGCGAGAAGAAACCGACAAGATGCTCGGCGTGTATAAAGAGACCGTTCAAGATACGTTGGCGATTCCCGTTATTTCCGGAGAAAAGACTGAGGGCGAGCGCTTTCCTGGTGCGGTCAAGACGTTGGCGATTGAAGCCATGATGTTTGATCGCAAGGCGCTGCAAGCGGGCACTTCACATTATCTCGGTCAAAATTTCGCCAAGGCGTCGAATATCGCGTTCATCAATCAAGCCGGCGACAGCGAGTTTGCCTATACAACCTCATGGGGTGTATCGACTCGTTTAATCGGTGGTTTAATTATGACGCATGGAGACAACGACGGAATGCGCGTCCCTCCGCGAGTCGCGCCGAAGCACGTAGTGATTATTCCAGTAATACCTAAGCCCGAAGCACAGGGCGCGGTCATCGAAGCCTGCCAATCGCTGGCAGCCCGCTTACGCTCGGTTACCTATCATGGCCGGCCGATTGAAGTGCAGGTAGACCAGCGCGATATTCGCGGCGGTGAGAAAAATTGGCAGTGGATTAAGAAGGGCGTGCCGCTGCGCATCGAAATAGGGCCGCGTGATATCGAAAAATCGAGTTGTGCCGTTTCCCGCCGTGACAAGCCGCACAAGGAGAAGGAATTTATTGGTATCGACTCAATCGCCGGCATGCTGCCGTCTCTATTAGACTCGATACAGCACAATTATTTCGCGGAAGCGTCGGCCCGGCTTGCACAACATACCGAAACATCGATCTCGAATTACCAAGAAATGAGCCAGTTTTTCACTCCGAAGAATAAGGAGAAACCCGAGATTCATGGAGGGTTCGTCCGTGGGAAATGGTGCGGCGATTCGAAAGAAGAGCAGCGTCTCGCCGAATTGAAGGTGACCATTCGCTGTTTGCCAGATGATCAGAGCGGCACCTCCGGTAAATGCATCGTCACTGGCCGTGATGCAACGGTAGATGCGATCTTCGCAAAATCATATTAGGAGCGTTGGAGGACTTATGACTGCGGTTACCGTTAGCGCATTTTACAAGTTCGTCGAACTCGACGACGGGCAAATCTCAGAGCTCGAGGCGGGGATCCGGTCTTTTGCCGAGGAAAAGGGCATTCGGGGTTTGATATTGATAGCGGGCGAAGG
>CAYTAW010000216.1:0-6291 GCA_964435675.1 uncultured Bdellovibrionales bacterium | reverse complement strand
GATGAGACGCGCTATAATTTAAATGGACTCTGTTTTGAAATGCATCAGGGGGGGAAAAAATCAGGGAACGTCCTGCGCCTCGTTGCTACCGATGGTCACCGCTTAGCGCTCGTTTCGCGTCCGTGCGAACTTGAGCTCAAGGAGCGTATTATCGTTCCAAGAAAAGGTGTATTAGAAATTAAAAAGCTTCTAGAGGGTACCAGTGGCGATATCGGAATTGCATTCGAAGAGGGGTTCCTAATCCTGCAAAATCAACTGGCCAAGATCTCCATCCGCTTAATTGATGGAGAGTTCCCTGATTATAATCAAGTTATTCCCAAAGATGCGGGTGTAATCGCCAAGGTTGGAGTTAAGCACCTTGCGCAGGCGCTGCGCCGCGTAGCACTCCTGGTAACCGATAAGAGTAAGTGTGTTCGTTTTGATTTTTCAAAGGGTCACTTGCGCCTCTCAAGCGCGTCACCGGAACTCGGCGAAGCTTCTGATGAGCTCGATATCGAATATTCCGGTAAGCCATTGTCAGTGGGATTTAATGCGAAATATCTCGCCGATTTTGCCTCAGCTCTCAACGAAGAGAGTTCACTTAGCATCGAGCTTCACGGTGAATTGGGACCAGGTAGATTTTCAATCGAAGGCGATGATTCCTTTATGGGAATTATCATGCCGATGCGGTTGACGGCGTAACTACCCGTGTGTTTGTTGAAACGTTAAAGTTATTTCAATTCCGGAATATCCGCTCCGGGGAATACAGATTTCCTGAACAAATATCGTTTATTGTTGGAGATAACGGCCAGGGGAAGTCGAATCTAATTGAAGCTATTTCATTTTTAAGTTGCGGCCGTTCGTTCCGAACCTCAACTGTGCGCGACTTAATTACCTGGAATGCGGAGGCGTGCTCTGTTTTTTCACGTGTAAAAGGCGTTCATGCGGATTTTGAGATTGGCATGACGCTCGAACAGGGTCGCCGCAAAGCATTTATTAACGGCAATAAAGTTCCCTCAATGTCCTCCTATATAGGTGAACTAACCAGCGTTACTTTTGCGCCGAGCGATATGGCGCTGATTCAGGGGGCTCCAGCATTTCGCCGTCAATTCATCGATAAGCATTTGGTTGATGTGAATCCGCGGATTTTTGAAGCGTTAAGCACTTATCACCGAGCGCTCCAACACCGCAACGCCCTGCTAAAATCGGGGGAGCGCAATCGTTCTTTGTATAAACCCTTTAATGATATTCTTGCGCATGAAGCGGTGACTATTGCTAGGGAAAAGAGAAAATTCATCGCCGCTATTGCGGAAAAGAGCGCTCGATACCATCAAGAGCTATCTCAGGGACGCGATGAAGCGCTCTCTCTCACGTTAATCAGTAATGTGGCTCAGAGCGACGAGGTCGCGGAAGTAGCCGCCGAATTTGAGCAAAGCTTCGAGAGAGATTTTCATCAACAATCGACCTCGGTGGGACATCACCGCGACGATTTACGCGCTGCGCTTGGTGATTATGAGGCGCGCTCGTTTGCGTCCCAAGGGCAAACGAGAAGTATCGTGCTTAGTTTAAAACTTGCGGTTCTTGATTTAATCGAAGAGCGCCGCGGGGATTCGCCGGTATTGTTACTCGATGATATCGAATCCGAAATCGATAGGCAGCGCATGGAAAAACTGCTGGCGATCCTCTTTCGACGGGAGCGGCAGGTGATTTTAACGGGCACTGAATTGTCGACGCGTGAGCTCTTTGAAGACCAGCGATACCATGTTTTTTCGATAGAAAATGGACAAGTTAGTATATTGAAATAACTGAATTTTTTGTTTATCAAAGGGGCTTGTCGAGCCTTCCGTATTAACGCTAACTTGTTTATACTACTAAAGAAAAAAATGTTTTGGAGCTTCTAGATGTCAATCGTCCCCGCAGAAGAGCAGGCAACGCCCGTATATGATGCCAATCAGATCAAGGTTCTCGAGGGCTTAGAGGCGGTTAGAAAGCGTCCAAGCATGTATATTGGCGATACATTTGATCGTGGATATCACCACTTAGTGTATGAGGTTCTGGATAATTCAGTAGACGAGGCGCTCGCAGGGCATTGCACTGAAATTGAGGTAATCCTCCATTTAAATGGATCGGTGACGGTTGAGGATAATGGCCGTGGCATTCCAACCGACATTCATCCGACCGAGGGCGTAAGCGGTGTGCAGGTGGTGATGACGAAGCTCCACGCCGGCGGAAAATTCGAAAAAGATGCATATAAAGTTTCCGGTGGTCTTCACGGTGTTGGCGTATCGTGCGTGAACGCGCTTTCTGAGTGGCTCAAGGTTGAGGTTCGTCAGAAAGGAAAGAAATACTCGATGGAATTTCGCCGCGGCGAGCCGGTGGCACCACTTGTGGAAAATGGCGCTGCAGAGGGGACCGGAACCAAGGTTACTTTCTATCCCGATCACACCATTTTTAAGGAAACGAAGGAATACAATTACGACACACTGATTCACCGTATTCGCGAACTCGCCTTTTTAAATGCGGGGCTGCGCTTTAAGGTTCACGATGAGAGAAACGGCAAGAAACAGGAATTTTTCTATGAAGGCGGAGTGAAGAGCTTCGTTGAGCACGTCAATAAATCGAAGAATCCGCTCTTTCCGTCACCGATTTATATTAAAGCAGAGAAGGACCATATCTTTCTTGAGCTCGCCATGCAGTATAACCGCGAGTTTCAAGAAAATATCTTCACCTACGCAAATAACATCAATACGATCGAGGGCGGAACGCACCTGGCCGGCTTCAAGGCGTCGCTCACTCGCTCACTAAACAACTACGGGCAGAAGAACAATCTTCTTAAGGATGTGCCTGAAGGAATTCAGGGTGATGATACGCGCGAAGGACTGACCGCAGTCATTCATATTAAGATTTCTGAACCGCAATTCGAGGGACAGACAAAAACAAAGCTTGGAAACAGCGAGGTAAAGGGATTTGTCGAGCAGATAGTCGGCGAAAAACTTTCTAGTTTTCTCGAGGAAAATCCAGGAATCGCGCGCCTCGTCATCGGTAAATCGCTCGAAGCGGCTCGTGCGCGTGAAGCGGCGAAAAAGGCGCGCGAATTAGTGCGCCGCAAGGGTGCTCTTGACTCAGCCGCGCTGCCGGGAAAGCTGGCTGATTGCCAGGAGGAAAACCCGGAAACGGCAGAAATATTCTTGGTCGAGGGTGAGTCAGCGGGCGGTTCCGCAAAGCAGGGCCGCGATCGGAAGTATCAAGCAATTCTTCCGCTTAAAGGAAAGATTCTCAACGTTGAAAAGGCGCGCTTCGATAAGATGCTCGCGTTTGAAGAAATTCGCGTTTTGATAACCGCGCTCGGCACGGGCATCGGACCTGGAGATTTCGACGCAAGTAAGCTGCGATACAATAAGGTTATTATCATGACCGATGCCGATGTTGACGGCAGCCACATCCGCACACTGTTATTGACGTTCTTTTTCCGTCAGATGAATGAGCTGGTTGCGCGCGGCAATATTTATATCGCTCAACCTCCGCTCTATAAGATTAAAAAAGGAAAAGCGGAGCAGTACATAAAAGACGAAAGTGGCTTCGAGGAGATTATCGTTAACGGCGGTACCCAGGATATCACCATCGTCTCGAGCGATCAGCAAAAGACTAGCGATACTGCGTTGCGCCAGGCTGCGCTTAATTTGCGTCGCATATCCGGCGTGCTGACGACCTTCAAGGAAGAGCGTTACGATCCTCGTGTTGTTTTAACCTATGCGATGCTCGGTGAAAAAGTTAAGAACGGCATCGCGAACAAAGAGAACGCCGAGCGGTTGCGCGCAGAGATTGTGCCGCTGATTGAGCAGCGCGTACTTGGCGAGAAGAATATCTTGGTCGTCGAAAGAAACGGATCGATAGCGATAGAGGCGCGCACGCGCTTTAACGGAGTCGGCAGAACGACTCGACTTTCGGCAGATCTGTTGGCGCGCGCCGATTTTATGCGTCTAGTGAAGATCATGGAAGAGGCGCAGAAGCTCGGCGTTGCTCCTTTCGAGGTGCGCGAAAAAGGCGCGTCGGTTGCCTTAACAGTGCTTGATAGCTTTGAAGCGCTCGAACAATTTATCGATGAACGGGGCAGGAAGGGATTGAGCATCACGCGCTATAAGGGGCTGGGCGAAATGAATCCCGAGCAGCTCTGGGAAACCACAATGGATCCTCAGAAGCGCATGCTCTTTCAGGTGCGCGTGGAGGATGCGATTGAAGCAGACGGCATTTTTACCGTACTCATGGGCGATGAAGTCGAGCCTCGACGTAGGTTTATCGAGGAGAACGCCCTAAAGATCCGTAATCTTGATATTTAAGCGCACATAGGCTAATCTCCTCGCCGCACCGATTGTGAATAAATAGCGTAAGTATATGGCATCGTTAACTAAAATCACTTGGAACAAGCGCAACGCGCGTGACGCGAAACTTCTTAAAAAGAAACAGCGTCGTCTGAAGGCCGCTCAAAAAAAGAAAAAGAGCGCCTCTAAGTAGTTGCAGTGGACCCTAGTTGCATTGGACTCTGTCCGTGCCACCCCCTTGTTTGCGCAATCTGCTTGAATTGGTTTGGGACAGCTTCATTTGAGGCCTGTTCGACAACCAATATACCCATCACAACCCGCGCTCTGTAGGAAATGCGCGCTCGGTTTCAGCTAAAGTATTCTTTGGAGGTGCTGTTTGCTGCCGCTATCTGCGCTTCCATACGGTGCTTCGCCAGCGCGGCGCGATTCGGATTGCGCCGCAAGCTGAGCGCATCGGTAAAGCGGTTCAGCCACTGACGACTGAACGAAACTCCGTCGACCATGGTGCTTAGCAATTGCAAATTGTTAACGTTGCCGACGGTCGACCGCATATATTTGAAGCGCACCACATCCTCCGGCAGCAGATCTTCGGGCTGATTAGCGATCTTGGGACGGCGCTGTTTGAGTGAAACGCGTATCGCATCCGCAAACTGAATTATTAGATCTTCGCGTCCAAGCTCTTTAAGCGCTTGAGCAACCTCCTGTCGGCGCTCGGGGTGGTAGAGATCGTAGTGGCGGAGTTTGGGGAAAATCCTTTTGATCTCCTGGATTGCGAGCGAATCACGAAATTGCGGGCGTAAGACCACGAGTGGTGCCGGTGTTTCGGCATTGAGGGCCCATTGCGCCATCAAGTGCTGCGCGAAGTGCTGTATGGTGCTAATTGCAAGCTCCGCCTGCATGAAGCGCGGTTCGAGCGGACGAGCAATCGCCGGATTGCTGAGAATCTCGATCGAAAGGGATGAGCCGATTGCTGATTGCCGTGCAAGCAGGCGATCTGCGGCGCAAAAAAGTGCGTTTATTTGGCTATCGAGAACAGGATTGGCGCGGATGTTCTGAACACGCTCGAAATATTTAGAATCAATCGACACGGCGCTGTCTGCGGCTCGCTGATTGACCGAGAAAAAATCGAGAGGACATGAATTGTGCGCTAGTGCTGGAGCAATCTTGAATGCGACCGGCGTTCCTGAGGCATCGATATAGGCCTTCAGTCCGAGACAGAAGCGGTCTTCGAACGGTGAGAAGTAGGGATTGCCCCCGCCAGCTATCGGAATGGCGACTTTGAGGGCGACGGTTCCGTCGGTCCTCATTTCTGCGTGCACTAAATCTTCGGGCCGCTTTGTTTTACCATCATCGATGCTGAAAAAGGGAATATCGCGCCAGTCATTGACCAGACCGTGCAAATGACGCGGCATCGGGAGATTGCGGCGAGAGCTATAATAGCTCGATGTTTGCTCCATCAGCTGCTCGGGCGCGATCATACTTTGATCAGAACGCAGCGACACCTCGCGCGGCTGCTCGTTTACCGCAAGGCGCAAGTTGGCCCCGAATATTTCATTGAGCTCTGCGCGCCAAAGCCGGTAGCCCGCCCAATCGTTGGGCTCGCGATCGCAGTGCGCGGTAACTATATTGTAATTACTTTTTCCGAGTCGGATATTGTAGAGGGCGATGCGATCCACGGTTACCCCAAAAGCCCTCATGCCGTCTAGCACGCTGCGCTCAAGCGCCGTGAGATCGATCTTCAGCGTTTTCATCAAATCAAATTCGGCGACTGGTGTCGGCTCCGGTTCTCCGCCATTGACGACCACGGCTGCGGCTTTTCCTTGGAACGATCGCGAGTGCTGCTGCAGCGCGGGCCACAGCACGCGCGCCAAGCGCGATGCGACCATGTCGGAATTTTCCGGATGAATTTCCAATTGCGAAGAAACGTGGACCACTTCGGCGAGCGCATTAGATTCGCGCACGACGGGTAGCGAGAGCCCTCTGAGCCATTGAT
>CAYTAW010000215.1:4827-6310 GCA_964435675.1 uncultured Bdellovibrionales bacterium | reverse complement strand
CACTGCACGCAAACGATCAGACGAGCTCTTGAAAATATTGGTGTAAGCGACATCAGAATCGATATCAGCTCATCAACTGCACTGATCAATCCCCATGCGCTTCCTATAGAAAAAATAACCAGCACATTGACGAATGCGGGCTATCCTGCCCGTTTGCCGGATAAGGGCGTGTTAGCGCCGAAGGCCGCCGGACTCTCACTCGAGCAAAAGCTCGTTATGAGCGCAGTTCTTACCGCGCCGCTGCTCGGACATATGCTGCTCCCAATACCGGCTCTCCATGACAAGTACATTCAACTACTTTTGGCGACTCCCGTCGTGCTAATCGGGATCCTCCATTTCGGACGAAGCGCTCTGCGCGCGCTTCGTCAAGGTGTCGCCAGCATGGATTTGCTGATATTCATCGGTATCAGCAGTGCGTACGGTTACAGCCTTTATGGCACCGCTCTGAATCTTGGCGAAAACTTTCTGTTCTATGAAACCGCGGCTTCAATCACGCTGTTCGTGTTATTTGGAAATTACCTCGAGCGGCGCTCCTTGCAAAAAACATCGGCGGCGGTTGAGGAATTGGCGCGACTGCAGCCAGAATTTGCCAATCGAGTGACGAGCAGCGGCTGCATAGAACGCATATCGTCTTCCGTAGTTCGAAAAGGAGAACTGCTTCTCGTCAAGAACGGCGAAAAAGTTCCCGCCGATTGTGAAATTGTCGAAGGTAGCGTCACCGTGGACGAATCTATGGTAACCGGTGAAAGCGTCCCCTTATCGAAAGGACGCGGCGACAGTTTGATCGGCGGCTCAGTCATTAACGATGGATCCGCGAAAGCCTCGGCAACTGCGGTCGGTGAAGAGACAGTACTTAGCCATATTATTCGCCTCGTTCGAACGGCGACGAGCCAAAAGCCGGCAATTGAAAAATTGGGCGATCTTGTTAGCGGCGTCTTTGTGCCGGTCGTACTTGCAATTTCAGCAGTCACCATTGTGTGCGGAATTATTGTCGGACTTGGCTTCGAACAATCATTGCTGCAAGCGATTGCCGTGCTCGTTATCGCTTGTCCCTGCGCCATGGGACTCGCGACGCCAACCGCAGTCACTGTCGGGATTGGCCGCGCCGCAAAAGAAGGTGCGCTGATTAAAGGCGGCGCTGCGCTTGAACGGCTAGCGCACGTCGAAACGGTTATTTTCGACAAAACGGGAACACTGACTACCGGCACTCTTGCGGTCGATCAGATCAAAATACTTAAGGGAGAGCGAGATACGGCGCTACGCATCGTCAAAACCTTGGAAGCGCATTCCAACCACCCGCTTGCGCAAACAATCGCCTCTGCGCTCCCCTCGGTCGAACCCTACCAATTCGATGATATTGTCGAAGAAAAAGGCCGCGGCATCCGTGCCCGACAAGGCAGCGACGAGTTCCGTCTCGGCTCAGCCACATTCACAAATCAAGCTGACGGAGCCCCAGGCATTTTTCTCAGTAAAAACGGAGAAC
>CAYTAW010000215.1:0-4817 GCA_964435675.1 uncultured Bdellovibrionales bacterium | reverse complement strand
CTGCTCGCCTCTCTCATCGTCGGCGATCAAATAAAGCCGGAAGCGCAAAGCATTATCGAACGTTTACGCGCGATGGGGCTGCGTGTAGTCATCATTAGCGGCGATCACCGCGATAACGTGGCCGCCGCCGCCAACAGACTCGGTATCACCGAATATTATTCCGGGCAGATGCCCGAGCAAAAGCTCGAACTAACAAAAAAAATGTCGGAGAATCAACGTACTTGCTTTATTGGCGATGGAATCAATGACGCTCCCGCTTTAGCGCAAGCCTCAGTCGGCATCTCGTTGAGCGGCGCCACACAAGTGGCGATTCAAACGGCAGATGTAATTCTTCTCGACGGTAAACTTAGACAGCTCCCCGATTTGCTGGCACTTTCGCGCACCACCTTTAAAACGATTAAAGAGAATCTTTTTTGGGCGTTCTTTTATAATTCTTTGGCGATTCCCTTTGCCGCCTTCGGCTTCTTGACGCCATTGGTTGCGGCGCTGACAATGGCCTTCTCCGATGTTATCGTAATCGGAAATTCGCTGCGCCTGAAAGTGCGCGATACAGGAATCCACGAATGATTGATTTGCAAAACCTCCCTGCCGACGTCGAAAAGATTTCGCATGAGGGCCGCACGATCTATCTTATCGGCACTGCGCATGTCAGCAAGGAGAGCGCAGAAATTGCCGAGCAGGTGATTGAGCAGCTCCGGCCCAATACTGTCGCAGTGGAACTCTGCCCTTCGCGCCTGCGCTCGCTACGCGAGCCAAACCGCTGGAAAAATACCGACATCTTCGAAGTCATACGCACTGGCCAGACTTCTGTGTTAATTGCTCAACTAATGCTCGCAGCATTTCAAAAGAAACTCGGCGACCGCCTGAATATCCGGCCAGGAGAAGAAATGATGCGCGCGGTGCACGCTGCCGAAAAAATCGGCGCAGAGCTAGTGATGGCAGATCGTGAGATCAAAACGACTCTCAAACGCACCTGGGCCTCGCTCGGACTGAAGTCTCTCTTCTCGCTCTTTCATGCGCTGTTGACCGGGGTTATCAGCGAGCGCTCAATGACCGCTGACGAAATTAATGCGCTGAAGGACAAGAAAAATGTCGACGCGCTGCTGAATGAGTTTTCTGCGGTATTCCCAAAAATAAAGGACGCTCTGATTTCCGAGCGGGATATGTATCTTGCCGAGAAAATCCAAAAAAGCCCGGGCGAGGTAGTCGTCGCGGTTGTCGGAGCCGGACACGTCCCGGGAATCAAAAGCTGGCTTGGAAAATCGATCGATATCGCCAAACTTGAAACAATTCCCCCAAAAAGCTGGCAGAGCAAAGCGATTTTAACGGCCATCCCCCTTTTCATTATCGCGTTGATTGCCTACGGCTTTTACGATGGCGGCACAGATACCGGCCTATCCATGGCAGGCATCTGGTTTTGGGCGACCAGCATATCCGCAGCTGTTGGCAGCGCGGTCGCACTGGGGCATCCGCTGACGATTATCGCTTGTTTTGTCAGCGCTCCTTTTACCGCTATTAATCCCTTTTTGCGCCCCGGTTGGGTTGGCGGCCTAACCGAAGCGATCTTACGCAAACCACGCGTCTCCGACTTCGAAACCGTCGCCCGCGATATCACGTCAGTTAAAGGAGTCTGGAACAACCGTGTCAGCCGGATTTTGCTTTTGGTAATACTTACCAATCTTTTTTCGCTTCTTGGGGCGATTTATGGAGTAAAAGTACTTACTTCGTTTCTGTGATTTTTTTCCTATACCTGAAGACTAGGAAACCGCCCCAGCAGACGGCAAAAAGCAGCCAGCATTCAGCTCTTTGCCTAACAATGATAGAAGAGAGAGCTGACTGCGCGGGCCTGTATTAGCCCTTGGGAATATCTTTACTACACGCCGCCGTTGCGCCCTTCCCCATTAAATTCTTTGCACTCTGTTCCAGCCCCACTCCGCGCGGCGCTGATTTGCATGTATAGTTTTCCGTTCCCGATGGTGCGTGCCTTCGCCGCTATTTCATCGGCGAAGTGCTGCGGCGCTTGACCAACGGCGCCGTACAGACGGGGCTTGCCATTCTTGCTGTAGGTACCGTACATGGCGACCGATCCAGCGTATGCGCCGTTCGAGTAATAGAAATCCGATTTGCTCAAATTTCTCGTGCACTGACTGCCGCAGATAAACGTATACCCTGTGGCGCGCGGATCGACTCCGGGTATGTGATTGGAAATTTCCGATTTAATCAGCATCTGCCCCACGGAAATAGTCGAGTAGCTTTCGCAGACTGCGCGTAACCCCGCAGGCGGAGGCTCACCGTTTGTTGGCGGCGGATCGGTATCACCATCATCAGTGCCTCCCCCGCCGCCAGTCGTCGGGGTTTTCCCTATGCGATTTATATTTACCTCATCGACCGCTATGCCTGCGGGAGCGGCAACGGGGGTGGTAGCTTTATTGACCGGATTATAAACAATAAATCCGCTATCCGACTGCACCGCGACCTCTTCGCCCGGCTCGCTGGTGAAATTGCCGACAAGCACGTCACCAGCGGCCTTGATGCGAAATGTCTGCAATTTATTCTTCTTCGGCAGATAGAGCGTAAAAAGAGTCGATTTTGCGCGTTTTTGATAGAAAAGCAGAGTATCCCTGTTCGCCGCGTCGGCGAGCGGAAGCGGACGGTTCTTTAGTTGCCCTTTTGCAATCTGCAATTTGACGGTTTTACGCGCGGCCGAGCTCGCTCGTAAATTGTAGTACCGCAGAATAAATCCCGAGCGCCCTTTCGAAGAAAAGGTGGTCAATCGATCCGAAACGCCGTCCGGGTTAGAAAAAAAATAGAGATCGCCGCTGCTCCCGAACGTAACTGAAACTGGAGCCGTGGCACTGTCGGTAAAAAGACTTTGATGAATCTGCCACTGAAGTTTTTTCCCTATCGCCGACACAACAGCCGCATCGAGCTTTCCATCAGCGTTATAATCCCCTCCGGCAAGCGCATACTGCCCCGTGACGCCAAATTCTTTAGCGGTTGATGTACCGCCGGAAAAAATTCTCCAAATTATTTTTCCTTTGGTTTCTGAAACTGTTGCCGGCTGCGGCACGTTTGTGCCGAGATAATCACCAAGCGCGATCTGATGACCAAGACGCCCGAACTGCGCCAGCGAGGTTTGCACAGAACCGTCGGCTTTGAGCGTGCTCCATGAAAGCACGTTGTTATTCGCGTTTATCAAAACAAAGTCAGAAAATCCGTCTGAGTCGAAGTCAGAAGGTGGAAGCGCGTTGGCACAACTCAGCGCAATATCTGAAGGGAACAAATCTAAAGGTACAAAGTTGACTGCGACAACAAGTGAGATCAAAGAGGAGCGAAGCGCGCGAATAGCACCCGAAAAACCTGTCATATCGTAATCCTCAAAATCCCCGTAGGGCTAAAACCGTCAGAGAGGAACAGTATATGGCTTCAATATATAATCGACCAGTAATAATTTTACTTAAGTGTTCATACGAAATAATATGAGCTATCTTTAATAACTATTCGTATGCGCCAGGGACTAACGATAATTCTCTCTATAATTACCGGCATTTTAATATCACTGCCTGTTGCCTTTTCATTTTCGCCGCTCTTAGGACTGCCATTGATTGCAGTTTTTGCGGCGGCGGGCGGCCTAATTGGCTATAAACGCCGAGAGAGCGATAGCTTTTTCTATTTCGCTCTTTTGTGCTCGATTGCGCTGCTGACCATGATCACCTATTCCTCATTTCAGGCGAGCCAAAATGAGGTTGGAGCGCTCAAAGACGGAGTGCCCGCTGCTTCCATTTCGAACTAGTTTCTTCGCGAATTTCAGCTAGTTGAGCATCATCCGCCAGCTGCCTCATTCGACAAGATCAGCGAAAAATGTATACTACAGCCAAAACACCGAGGGCTCGTAATGCAGGAAAATGATGGCGCAATCAGCGCAGCTTTAGCGGTTCTAAACGCAGAAGCCCACGCTATCCTTAAGGTTGGCGAAGGCCTGGACAAGTCGTTCTCGTTGCTTGTGCGGGAGCTTTGTAATCTTTCGCCGGGTGGGAAAATCATACTCTCGGGAATGGGAAAAGCCGGCTTTATAGCCATGAAAATCTCGGCAACTTTTGCCAGCGTCGGCCTGCCCTCTTTCTTTCTGCATCCAGCTGAAGCGATCCACGGCGATCTTGGCCGCTTTACTAAAAATGACGTTGCACTGATTCTTTCGAATTCGGGTGAAACTCCAGAAATCATCCGACTAATTCCGCACTTGAAGCGCGTCGGCTGCTCGGTTCTCGGAATTACCGCATTACGCAGCTCGACGTTAGCGACTCACAGCGATATCTCAATTTGCTACGGCAAGCAAACCGAAGCAGAACCGCTCGGCGTAGCGCCGACGGTAAGCACCACAGTCATGCTCGCGATTGGCGACGCATTAGCAATGGCCGTGGCCAAAGGACTCGGAGTGACTCGCGAGCATTTCGCGCAGCTTCATCCCGGAGGCGAGTTGGGTAAATCGCTGACCAGAGTCGGCGACATAATGCGATCGGGAGATCGGCACTGCATCGTCAAGCAATCGACGATTGTTCGCGAGGTTATCAAAACCAAAATCGCCACTCGAGGCCGGCCCGGCGCAGTAACTATCATAGATGATCAAGGCACAGTCTCGGGCATTCTTACCGATGGCGACGTACACCGTTGCCTCAGTACCGGAACCGCCTTCTTAGAAAATCCCGTTTCCGAAGTGATGGGAAAAAGCCCAAAGACAATTAGCGATAAAAAGCTCGTCGAAGAGGCTCTCTATCTAATGCATAAGTACGAAATTGATGAATTAATCGTCGCAGATG
>CAYTAW010000214.1:0-6367 GCA_964435675.1 uncultured Bdellovibrionales bacterium | reverse complement strand
GGCCTTTTCCGAATCCCCATGGGTAGCCAGTCGCAAGCTCCCACCCCTGGTAAACCCCCCAGAACATCGGCAAAACCTTGTTGCCAAGCTCAGACGAGAGATTCATCAGTTCGATCAGGTACGCTTCAGTCCACTCTTCAATCTTCTCAACCGACGCGCCATGAAGGTGCGCTGGCAAAAAGGGAAGAATGGTGGGTGAACCGGTGTGAGCCGTTCCGTGCGCCCAGAACATGCAATGGGCGCTGATTCCGTCAATCCTCAATCCATGAGAATCGAAGAGAGAACGAACTTCCTGCGCCGACATCAAGCTGCCGTCCGGACGCTGCAGAAGGTAGTTCGATGGTTGAACTCCTTCGCAACCAACTTTCTTGCCAAACTCCAGGCAACCCTCGAGACCCTTGTCTCCGTGCTGCCCAAGCTCCAACGAAGGATGAAACAGTCGCATTTCCTAGCTCCATGGTGATGATGGTGTGTGATTGCGGTCTTCTCATCTAAGACAGCAACCTGGAAAGTGTCATTCAAAATGTTCGCAAAACCGCTTCGCGAAACCTTTTTGGTAACTCCTTCCAGGTATGGACTGTCCAGTGGCTATTCGCTGCGAACAATCAATAACAGGAAGGAATACTTCTAACTTCTACTCAAATTAAATTTTGCGGAATTATAGTTGCCGGGCTTAGAACCAACAAGCACTAGGAAAAATAAATGTATCAGTTTAAAAATGGATGCTCATCGTAATGGTCGGAAATAGTATCTAATAGTCGCTTTTGCAATTGACCGTGCCCCCTTAGTGGTGAACGCAAATTTTTTTAACATGAAGAATCCAAGGGCGAGTGCGGGTAATCTCGAAGAATATTGCACGAACGATGTGACGAGTCCGCGTGGCTTACGCCGCGCGGCGACCGAAAAATCGTATGAAAATGTTAGTCACCAAGCGGCAAGGGGCTCAGCGAGTCTGGACTAACCTGAATAGCTGAATAGAGCTATGACCGACCGGGACCATTTACCAATGGGTCAGAGCTTCGGTTCGAACACGCACATCCACAGCCTCCGCCTTTCTGGCAGCTACTCTTGCCACTCAGTATCTTTCGCTTCAATATCCAGAGCGCCATCAGGAGCGCCAGGAAAATAACTGCTGTTTCCAGATTTATCATTCTTTTTATCCCAGAATAAAATGTGAAAGTGAAAACGTCAGCCAAGAAGCCCCATACGCCATCACCGTCATGAAGACAAACATGAGCGCGGGCCAGCGCCAGCTGCCTGTTTCGCGACGGCATACCGCCAGAGTCGACATGCACTGGCATGAAAACACATAAAACACGAGCAGGGACAGAGCACCAGCTGTTGACAACTCTCCGGGAACGTTTTTCTTTGCCCTGAGCAGGTTGGTCAAGGAATCGCGATTACTCTGATCGCTGTCCAGGCTATGCACAGTCGCCATGCTGGACACAAAGACCTCACGCGCTGCAAATGAGGAGATTATTCCAATTCCTATCTGCCAATTGAATCCGAGCGGTTTGATCAGCGGTTCGATAGCACGTCCCAGCGATCCTGCGTAGCTCTGCTGTACAGTCGGGGGCTCACGATTCTCATTCAATGGATGACTGGCGAGAAACCACAGCACGATGGAACACGCAAGAATTGTACTGCCCGCGTTCCTGATAAATATTTTCAATCGGTCGATCACATCACGACCAATCAACTTGAGCGAAGGCAACCGAAACGGAGGCATCTCCATCAAGAAAATAGTCGGCTCTGCCCTGAAAAGCGTCTTTCGAAACAAAAATGCCACCAGCGCCGCCCCAACGATCCCGAGCAGGTACAGCGAGGTCATAACGAGCCCTTGAAAGGAAAGAAATCCGCCCCAAAATATCGGTGGTATATAAGCAGCAATTAACAAGGTATAAATGGGAAGCCGCGCGCTGCAGCTCATCAAGGGAGCCACCATAATGGTAATCATTCTGTCGCTCAAAGAGGGAATGGATCGTGTCGCCATAATTCCGGGGATTGCACAGGCGAATGAGCTGAGAAGTGGGATAAATGAACGACCTTGCAGTCCAAATTTGCGCATAATTCGGTCAACGACAAACGCTGCCCGCGCAAGGTATCCGCTGTCTTCGAGGATACCGATGAATAGAAAAAGCAGTCCAATCTGCGGAATAAATATCAGCACACTTCCAACCCCGGCCAGAATCCCGTCGATGACCAGGCTCCGGATTTGTCCGCTCGGGAGCAGCGATGCGAGAAATTTTGAAAGCCCGAGTATAGCCGAATCGATCCACTCCATGGGTATGGTTGCCCAGGTATATATAGACTGAAACATCAGAGCCATAATCCCAGCGAAAACGAGAAGACCAGAGAAGCGGTGGGTACAAAGGGTGTCTAATCGGGAGGCCCAGCGCGATGGCGAACCTTCCTGAACGCTGACCTGACTGTTAAGTTTGTCGATCCAGCGATAACGGGCAGCTGCGACCTCAGCGTACTGCGCTGCATTGACAGTACTCTGCTTGCTCGAGGAAAGCGCCGCCAGTTTTTCGTCATCTTTTGCCCAGGCGAAACGCCGGGCCGATATCCGCGGCGCATGTAGCATCTGGCGAATAGTTCGCTCGAGTTCTGCAACTCCCCTCTTTTGACTCGCAACAAGGGGGACTACCGGAACGTCAAGCAGAGCTTCGAGACGCGCGTCCAGAATCTTCACCCCCTGCTTTTGAGCCAAATCAATCATGTTCAACGCCAGTATCACCGGATGGCCGAGATCGATAATCTCACTGGCAAGATAAAGATTGCGCTGCAAATTGGAGGAGTCGACAACGATGACGATCAAATCAGAATGTTCACGCAATTCCTGCTGCGCAATTCTTTCGTCGAGTGATTCTCCCTGAAGTGAATAGGTCCCCGGGATATCGGTGACTATAATTCGATCATCCGAACTCTCTAAAGACAACTCGCCGTCCCGACGCTCGACAGTAACGCCGGGATAATTAGCTACTTTGTAAGCACTGCCGGTCAGCGCGTTAAAAACCGAAGTCTTTCCGCAGTTCGGATTACCCGCAAGCACTACTCTATAACTTTGGTTATTGTGAGCATTTGGTTGAGATTGATGCATAAATTAGTCAACGGAATCCCAATCAGATCCTACCGCCGGGATCGACACTCCGTGTGCTACGTCGGAACGACCTCAAGAATGCGCGCTTCTGAGAGCCTCAGCGAAAGAGTGTATCCCAGCACCGAAACTGCGATCGGATCCCCGAGCGGAGCGGGCCGAAGAACCGTAAGCGCCTGTCCAGCCACTAACCCCATGCTCATCAGTCGGCGAAAAAGAGGATTATCGGACACCCGGAGAGACTTAATGACGACGGTCATACCCGGCGCGACCATATCGAGGGTGAGTGGTGAGGAGTGTTGATCTTTCATAAATCGAGTAGCGGTCAGAGTTCAATCTTTGAATATCAGACAATTGCTCTATATATCAAGTATTTCAAATAAACTTGAATGAAAACTTCACCTACACATTACCACATGCGCAATAAATTCATATGGTTACGAGGCGACACATCTAAGCTGAAACGAGTTTATATGTTACTCGCTGGGTTCTTGAATCGAACAAGATAAATGTCCCTCCGAGTCCTGCCCCTCCGAGTCACACCTTTCCTAAGACTACGCGCCTGGCTCGCACGCTAACCAGAACTTATAAAAAAGAAGTACTCGCATATTACACATTATCCCAAGAGCTACATAATTATTGGACGGGGCAGGAGTGAATGCCACGTGATCACGTAGACTTTTCTAGCAGCTTTGACTTCAGGTAGTTTGTTTCTGTTCGAGAATTGTCTTCGAAACACTCTTATCGCGGCAAGTCTTACCGGCGCCGCCATTGGCTTGCCAGGCTGCCTCGAGCGCACGGATCCACCATCGCAGAACGATGCTGTCGTAGAGACAAAGATCGGAACACTTGATTCTTTAAATATCGATGGCAATAAAATTCAATTCAAAGTCAGATCTCAAGACGGATCAATTCTGTCTTTCTCGATTGATAAGAATTCCTGGGACCAGCTTGCGCTGCAAATTGGAGATTCAGTGGCGATTGACTACCGCCACGATCAGAGCGTCATGATTTCTAAGCTAATCCAATTAAATCCCGGCGCTGACGCAGCTGATGCGTATTACTTTCAACAGTTTTCAATGCCGTCATCTTTTTAGCTAACCACCAAAGCACATTCGACCCTCTTACTTGATACACCTCAGCTTTTTCGCTCTGTGTCTTATCGCAGAATTGCATGAAAAATTCTTTAGATATGAGTCTAAATAAAAAAGGTGGGGTGTACCAACGGAAAGAGCGCATCCCTAAAGGAGAGGAACTAGTAGCGCGCCTCTACAACCCGCAACTCAGAAGTTTGACCCTTTAGCTTCGTTTTTTCAACCAGAAGCTCAATCCTCCTGGTCGAATACTGGTATGTGGCGCTACAGGTAAGCTTCTCCGCTTGCTCACAAGAAACTTCTGGAGCCTCACGATACGGCGTGATTGCTCCATTCGCCACGCGAATCTGCCACCCACTCTTCAATAGCGCATCTCTTGCCCGTGCATAATTGGAGCTAATAACAGTCAACCGTCCCTTGGTCGTTCCATTCGTACTTACGGTCATGTTGATTGTCCCTTCGGGCGTATCGATTCGGGGTTGAGGCATCATATACAAACTGATCTTATTTCTTGGATGCGGTCTGGGATCGGTAAAGAACGTGACATTCTGGAGCTGTGTTTCATAGCTCGGAGCCTTGTAAATGATCTTTGGAATAGGATCCAAATCCGTACTTGCTGTCACATCCTGATCTTTCGAATACAATCCCCGATACGGAATTGGGCAGTTAGGGCATATTGCCGGATCAATAGGCCGGAGAACTACATATTCAAAGTAAGCCGCTCCCCTTACTACAATTGGCGAAAAACATCTCAAAACCTCCCAGGTCTGATTGGTCGTGCCCGGTTTCTTCTGGGTCACGATCGAGCAAAGATTAGGATTGCCTTGGGGTCTTTGTGGCAGAAAGAACCCCTGATATCCGGTACTACCTTCTATATTCTCAAAGAACATATTGCGATAAGTTCCATTTTGAAGCTGAACTATATCGCCATGCAAACCAGGACCAGCGCCTCCGATATCGTAAGCGCCAACATTATGAATGAAAATATCTATTCCGCCGAAAGCCGCAAATTCTTCCGGCGGTGAGAAGGTTTTGGGATTCTGGCGAAAGACGATGGCATCGGTATAGTCACCATTTACCCGAATCTTCAAATCTCTAATAACTACCGATCGTCTTGGAGAATCAATTCGCAACACGCCTGTAACGTCTGGGGTGTATTCCCGCAGTCGCTCTATACAATCAGGCAAAGTCTGGTCACAGGCCGCAGGTATTCTCGGATCTAGTTTTTTCGTAATGTACCCGTCTCCTTTCCCTTGAACGACTACATTTCGACCACCATAAATGCCTATCTGTTTGGTTATCGTAAGAGGGGTCTCAATAGTTACTTCTACATCACGATCAAAAGGGAAGAAGTATACTGAACCTGTTGGGACATCAATGACAGAATTATCCTCGAGACTAGTCAGAGAGTATCCTGGATCGCTATCAATTGGGCCGACCTTCTCAAATTTCCCGTCCCCTGGGAAAAAGCCCCCATCTTTAGTGATTAAAACTTTTATTGGATCCTTAATTTTTGGTGCGAGTTTTGCAAACCTAGTCTTTCCGCCCGACGGACCAAAGGGACGCGGGAATGTGGCTGCCGCTGCAGAGCCGGTAACAGTGGAAAATTCCGCAGTGGCATTCGCGACCGAGGGCGGCACGACTCCCTCAAATGGAACCTCCTGAGCACCTTCCAGGGGGCAATACCTACTCACGGTTCCAATCAATCGGGAAACCGAAACTTTAATAGAGGGGGAAGCCCCCTCCTCTTCTAGAGTCCCACGATATTCAGTAATTCCCGATCTATTTTCAGCTTTTAAAAAACCATTTAGATGAATTGGCCCGAAAGTAGCGGAAATTGGAATCTGCTCCGGACAAAGCCGAGATTTACCTTGAAACGGTGCTGCTCCCATGATCTCGAGCGAAGGGGACGAAGCTCCTAAATCGGCAGTGACAACTATTGATAGAGCTGCTTGAGCCTGCTCACATTCGCAGTTAACCACAAGAGGTGTCTCATATAGGACGCCCTTAGTTGGAACAGCTTTCCAATTTCTTCCGCTTCGAATTGATAGTTCAACTCGAGGTGTCAGTCCTGAGCTTTGTCCGGCAGCTATTTCTACTACTGAAAAACTGCTCAATAAAAGGCACGCGATGAAGCATCGGAACCACATACGCGGCAAGGTCACTATTACGG
>CAYTAW010000213.1:0-6424 GCA_964435675.1 uncultured Bdellovibrionales bacterium | reverse complement strand
GCCATATGCTGACTGCCGCTTACCAACTGCGGGGGCCCGCCACTGACGTTTCAAGTATAGATTATTCCGCCTGATCTTCCCGCAACAACGACACCGTCTGCCGTATCCACTTAAGCCCAAGAAAAACTAGCGCCACCGAAAGCAACAGGGTAACGGTACGCCAGTACGTCATTGGCAAGGACACTATCCACGGCGTCGGCATCCTTGCTCCGTCACGAAGCGCGACGAAGTCCGCAAACCAGCGCAGCATCGACGAATTCGAACCGTTTCCGGTAATCAACGATGGAGGCTCACCCAAAAGTCCGACGCGAATTACCAGATACAAGAGCACAACAGATGCGATAGCAAGTCCCGATACCAAAATCTGCAGCTGACGCGCTCCAAGATAGCGATGAATCACTTCTCGAATCTTTGGCGTAGAAAGATAAACGACCCACAAAACCGGGATCGCCTGAAACATCGTCGGCATAAATGAAACGGCAACTGCAAGAACGACGAGCGTGAACCAGCTAAAAGCGACACGCGCGCCGATCTTAACCACCAAAACCAATATTACAATTACGATAAGCTTCGACCAGAAAACCCCCGCCGGCCCCCAGCTGCCACCACCCACCCAAAGAATCCACCGAGACGGCGACGGCCGAACGACCGTGGTGATATTTCCCGCTTGAAAATTAACTGTAAGCGCTGGCACATACTCAACCGTATTTGGCTGAAATGGCTTGCTGTAATCGACGGTGACGCGGTGAGCTCCCGGCTCAATTAGCAGCGACACGCTCTCAGGGCTAAACTTGCGACTCTCCGACACATTATCAACGAGCGCTGCGTCAATCATTAGCCCCGAATCAGCGAACGAAAGAATCAGCGGCGCCTGTTTAGTTGCACGCACGCTCAGCTCAACTTTCCCCTTAAGCGTCGTTTCTCCCCAGCTATTCGTGTGCGACAAATTATCTATGGTCATATGCTCACCCTTGGCGCTCTCCAGGAGCTTCGAGCGAAGCGTGATCGACTCGCCCTTGAAAGGCATGAAGAGCAGCGCATTCTGTCCATCAATAATACGCTTTGTCGGTGCCAGCCCCTCGCTATCGCACTGCACATAGTCTTTACAGCGCACGCTCCACTCGTCGAATACCATGCCCTCCGGCGAAGCTTTTAACGTAAATTCGGAAGGATTGGCGATGGATGAAGTGAATGACGCGGCGCGCTGACCAGCCGCAAATCCAATGACGATCGCGCCGTTCTCAACGGGCAAATTAGCGCTGCTGCTATTCTCGCCCTGCATCAGCGGTACTCGCGCAGTCGTCGCGCGTGACACATCGCCCAGACGATCAACGGTTCCGGCGACAATCGCGCGCTCATCAACCGTGACTTGACGCGTCACGCGAAAGACATCACGCGTTGGAACGACGCCTTTTTTACGGTCTCCAGCGGGATCTTTTTCCCCCGCGCTCTCTTTTACAAATCGAACCTCATCGGGCACGCTATTATTAGCCGCGGGAGCGGCAAGCTTCCAGCCGGTAAGCCGGTGCGTGAAACGGAGCGGCTTTTCTGGGATTACGAGCGCGAGTGATCCGCTCGGTTCGATAACTCCCTGCACCACAATATCATGACTGCCGTCCGGCACCTTCACTTGTAAAAATTGATCATCGAGACGCGCAGCAACGGTCTCCTTCCCGTCAAGCATTATGCGCAAGGGAATAATACTAAACACCGGACCCGGTAGCCGAACCGCGCTGACTCCGCGGCTGCGAACCCGAAGCGCCGCAACAAAAGTGTCGCCACTTAATTCGAGGGAAAGCGAATCCGTAGAGGCGCACGCCTGTTCGCTGCACTGGTCGTCAGCAACTCGCCGCTCGAGCTCGCCCAGGAGGGTTGAGTCAGGATACTCAGCCTGGGCTCGGAGCGGAGCCACGCAAAAAAGCAGCGCTAAAGCGGCTGACGCCGCCTTCGGCGAAGGAACAAGCACTTTAAGCGAGGACGAAAAGGAACGCGCAATAGTCGATATGAGGAAAAACGCGAGTAGCACTGTCAAGGTGAGCCGGATTAGGCAGACAATGCGCTCGATGCTTGCAGGCACGAAATAAAGCGTAATCGAATGATCGGCGCCGACGGGTCCTGCAACCGTTGCAAATGCGGTACGCCACTTCCACGCTGGAAGGGAGGGCCCGGATTGTAGCTCACGGCTCGAGACGGGCGCCTGTTGAGGAACGTGCATGCGCTTAGGTCTCGGAACACCCTTTCTAACGGAATATGATTCATCGACGCTTCCGATCACGCTCTCCATCGTTTGTACTGCCGCCGTGCCGCTCAACTCCACGCTCTGCTCGGCCATGCGGCCGTCGCTATAATGAACCGATGCACCTTGCGGGACATAGCCGATTCCTGCGCCATTCAGAAATGCCCCAACGCCTCCAAGCATGGAAGTCAAAAAGAAAAGTCCAATACTGGCAACAATAAAGCGCCCGAACTTTTGAATTATAAATTTCCCCTTCATCACCCAGAGCATCGCCAGCACGAACGCGATAAAGCCGAATAAAAAGAGCGGCCAGAAAAATGGTGAACCGGCTATCAACGCGAAGATATCCTGCGTGATCGTGCGATATCGCGTGCCGGCCTGCAACTGCGGGTGAATTGCCTGCATCAGCTGGAGCTTTGAAAAAATCAGCGATTGCAGTAGAAACGCGCCCAGCGAACTCACCAATCCCGCGCCGCATGCGGCGCGAAGCATCGAATAACTTTTTTCAGAGAGCAGCAAGCTGCATGCCGCGAAAAACAGCGTCCAGCCGAAGAACGTTGCGGGCAGCATGAATTCGCCTTTGCCGAGCAGCACCAGAATCGTAAACAACGCTCCGATACGGGCTCCCAATATTTTGAAGCTAAATACGCCAATCACCAGCAAAATAAAGAGATCGAAGATGCTCCAGTAGGAGGTCCACGTACCGAACTGCGTGGTCGCATTCGCCACATGCACGAGCTTCCATGACGGGGGAATGGCGATATTGAATTGAATATTCTCTAGCACCGTATCCCAGCCACCGCTCGATATCGTCGCCGAAAAAACACGCGGGATAGATATCTGACTCAACGCTTTCAGGGAAACGGATTGCGAACGGAGCTCGACGCCCGGCGCGCCAGTCTTTGCATCGAGCGTAACCGGTATCGGAACACCACCAATAGTTGCGCTTCCGAGCGCAAGGTCTGGAAGCGCATTCAACCTGAACACACTGTTCATTGTGCCGCTCAAGTAATCATCGACAGTCAGCGCTGAACCGTCGACCACCGGCCAAATCGAACGCTGCAAGGTCAATTCGTTCTTCCGCGCGATCTCCTGTCCGCGGCGAAGCTCCTTCAGAGCCACTTCCGATCCGCGCGAAACCGCGAAAACGCTCGGCGCAGCCCAGCCCGTTGGCAACTCCACCTGATTCGCATTGAGCGTTCTCACGTTTTCGATTTCTACCGTGCGCAGCTCGGGATTTCCGTTCCAGATCCAAATCTCTTCATCGGGCAAGTATTCGTCCGAGGTCTGAAACAGCGCAATGCGAGATACCGGTTGCGCAAGAACGCTTTCAAGTTCCAAATCATGCTGCCCCTGAAATACTTGCATGGAAAGCTCGCCGGCATCAGAAAAGGAAATGGGCGAACCTGACGTGCTGGAAATCAATATTGAGTGCTCAGGAAGTATTTTACCGAGATTGATCGTGCGCGGTTTTCCAGAAACATTCAGCGATATTTTCGTGGTTATTCGCAGTGGACTTGAATCAACGACCGCGCGCCACAACCTTCCCTCGACTGAATCACTCCCCTCTTCATGAGATTCCTGAGAAATACGAATCGAATCGGCGTCGCGATAAGCGAGCGCCGCGGGCTCACCAGCCGCCATGCGCGGAAGGTCGAGCCGGATATCGACGATCCCATATTCTGATGGCACTGGTATTTGCTCGGGAAGAGCATCAAAATTAAACTCGCCGCTGATAGAGTAGGCGCCCTTCGGAAGCACGATCTGCAACTGCTCATCAGTCTCAGCGACGACATAGCTTTCCATGGGCGCACCATCACGAACGACCTTAAGATTTCCGGGGCGTATTCCGTGACCCGACGGCAGCGGAACCGTCCCCCGGTCGAGCAACTCGCCTTGCAAAACGAACTCCGCGCGGTGCTCGCCGATCGTAAACCGCGAAGCTCCGAGCCACACACATTCACGACTGGCGGCACCCTTTTCCTCGCCATCCTTGCTTTCAACTGGAAGCACCCGCGCACAGTTCCATTCCGGATGACGCGCTTTGACCCAAGGCACCCACGCTTTCAACTCAGCGGGCACGCCCTGCTCTGGATCAAGCTGAGCTTGGAGCGGAAGCGCAGAAAATAAGGAAATAAAAAAAATGCAGACCGGCAAAATTAACCGAATCGAGCGGCTGATATTCATAGGTACCCTGTTAATATCATTGAAAGAAAAGCGTAGTATGGCAGTACTATCCGGTTTTTCTTCGTTCCTCAAGGCAAATTAGATCGCGAATTCGGCTAAGCACTTCGCTTTTTAAGGGCGTAGGAGAGAATTGAAATGGCAGGCCAAAAATTACTATAGACGACTCGTTTCAACCGGAATTCTATCGACGTTACCCTTAGCGACAAAGGTATCGGGAAGTTTTTTCTCCAATTCGACGACCGCGCCTTTGACCAGCGATACCACTTCAAAATTGCGGTCAATCTCTCCGCTTGGCTGCACCTGAATCGTTCCGGTTAAACCTTCATACCTCTCAATCGAAGCCATTGCCTGCAAGAAAGAAAGGCCCTCTGCAAGCTGCTTGCCGTATGCGGCGATACCGAGCGTCGCAGAATCGAAAGCCTGCGCTGCCAAGAAGTCCGGCTTCGTTTTATATTTCGCTTGGTACGCCTCAACGAAACGCACAATAATCTCTTTCCGGCTCGCCGCGAAAAACGGGCTAACAAATACCGCGCCTTCGAGCACGTTTTTCGAGCGGTTGAGCTGCGCTTCATTATCCCAAAGACCTGGGCCCAACGGTATGAGCGCCTGGCGAATTGCCGGCTTGAGCGCAGTGAAAAATCGAGTCGCCTCCAAAATATTGTCGGGGAAAAATACGCCGTCGGGCTGCGCCTGCTCGATATCGGCGGCAATACGAATTAAGCCGTTCGGATCGCCGCGCTGGTAAGACGCTTCGTAAACCAGCGACAGCGAACGCTGCTGCGCCGCTTCCTTGAAGAGGCGGGCAAACTCGCGCCCCGATTCCTCTTCCGGGAAAACGACCGCAAGGCGGCGCAAACCAAGCTTAGTTTCAATTGCATTAAAGAGCGAACGCACCTGACTCGACGAAGTGGCGCCGAGTCTAAATGCTCCGCGGCCGCCGGAGAAAACTTCTTTCTTTGAATAGCTGATCACCGGACTGCTTGCGTCGGAAGTTATATTCGCGACCGCTTCGGCGGCTTCAGAGAGAAGCGGCCCTAATATAAATACGGCGTGTTCGATATTCGAGAGATCCTGGGCCAGACCTACCGACTGCGTGACATTGCCTCCGTCATCCTTGAAGATCGGCGAAACGGCCGGACTAACCGAAGCGCTCAGGGCCAACTCAACCCCATTCTTTACGCTGTTTCCAAGCGCGGCAAATTTTCCGGTGAGTGGAAGAATTACACCAACCACCGGGCCCTGCGCCCCGGCTGGCTTTGTCGTCATCGCGTACGACGAGGTACCGGTATCATCGTCGGAAATCTCCGCACCACTGCCGCCGCTCAATGCAACGCGCGTCTGTTCGTATAAGCCTTCGTTATTGGCGCCAAGCGTATAGAGCGAACCGCCAAGCGAACGCCGCCGCTTCTCCTGCCCCAGTATTCCCGAAACAAAAGAGTCGGCACGCCAAGCGCTGGCCACCGTATCTATTTCATCTGGAGCAAAGCTTTGCGCCAGGCGCGAAATGCCAAACGTTGCCGAGTTACTGACGGTGGCATTACGCGCCGCGGTGCGATTAGCGCGCGATAGCCAGGCGAACGCCTGATTCACGTCGTTCAATGCGGCATAGCCAAACCCCAGCACGAGCGAATAATAAGGGTCCGCGTCTTCGACACTCTTTCCGTTATTTCGAAAGTAGGAGCTGATCGTCGCCAGCGCCGGCTTTGCCTGACGCAGAGACAACTGCGTGCTGGCGATGCGCAACGTCAGCGCATCGCGCTCTCCCAGCACAAGCGAGTCACTCTTAACGCGCTGATACTCCGAGAGGGCCTCTTTGCGCTTCCCTAGATCAATGAGTTCGTCGCCGCGCAGAATTATGGCTTGGCGAATATTGATTCCGTCCAGATCGCGCTCCGTCGGCCGGGCGTGCCCATGGGCGACGGCAACTTCTGGAACCCCCAGCCGAGGCGCAAGCCCTTCGGCGTGTGGTGAGGAGGGATCGCATGGCGAGGAAGACGACCC
>CAYTAW010000212.1:0-6425 GCA_964435675.1 uncultured Bdellovibrionales bacterium | reverse complement strand
ACGCTCGAGTGCAAATCAATTGAATGCGGCCAATCTCCCTGATCGGGCGATTTTCGGCCAACCTGCCGGCCGTCTTAGTGGTTATAAATTACCAGAGACCGCAAGTGAGATTCCAGAAAGTCGGATTGGAAATTCACTGCCTTATTTTTTTGGTGCGGCAGGCGCTGTGGCGGGCCTGGCGGCGGCAGAAGCGCTTCGCAAACAAAATCGCAACGTCTCTGACGATTTGACAACTCGCCATATACTGTTTGGGATTATCGGAGCTGCCGTCGCATTTACTGCTGGTGCTCAATTTGCCACCTATAAGACTGTTGATAGCGTAACTGAGGTGGCAAGAGTCGTCAGCACCAGCGAACCATTCTATAAAAGACAGGGGACCAAGATACAAACAACCCACGGCCCCTACTATCGGCAAGAGTTCTTCATTCCAGAGATCAGCACCCTCCCTCTAACTTGTGAGGTGAAGGATAGACCATTAGTTAAGGGGGACGTTCTTGATATGACCTTCTATATCAATAGCAACAACGAAATTGTGGCCTGGGGAGGCGTGCAGCGCTAGTTACAGTTATGTCTTAGTTTGCGATACCAACTCACTAGAAACATTATGTTGTTTCGCGGTGGGGTAATTTTTCTGGCTCTTGATTTGTTCCGATTTTATTTCTCGCTGCTGCGCCGATTGGCATTCGAATTTGCGTACATTAGACGGTCGCGTATGATCGACGAATCCAGTTTTCCGCATACCGACCGTTCCCGCTTGTAAGGATGTTTATATGTCACAGTTAGCGTTTCTTCGCTCACTTTTGGGAAAAGAAGAACCCTCGAACCTTGGCGAGGTAGCTCCACCACTTAGTTCCTACGATAGAAATGCGCTGAGCGAATATCTAGCGCAGAAGTTAAAATGCATTGGTACCAATCCATCTGAAATCGCCACCTTGAGTCAAATCGCAAGCTTCGTGAAAGGTTCAAATGGAACGACAAGACTCGACGAGTACGAGCGAATATGTGAAGTTGCTCAGCGTCTCTTTACAGACGATTACGTCAGTGGCTCGTACGAAGCACAAGTTGCGCTCAACTTTGTTAGGACACCGAGCCGTTTCAATCTGGCTCAAGAAGAGGACGCTTCGATTCAAAAGGTGTCGGTACCAAAGCTTTCGATTCTCGACAGCAAGCTCTTCGACCGACCCGAAGCAACCAGCCGGCAAGATAAAAAGACAGCGCTCGTCGATTACCTTGAGCAGAAGCTCGCAACGGTTCCTTCCGATTCCCCTGAAGCAAAATGTTTTAACGAAATATTGGATGCCACAGACCATTGGGCTGGACCAATGGCGATTGAAGAATACGAAAGCGTGCTCAAAATGGGCCGTTTGCTTTTTACTGATGACTACCTTGCGGGCTCCTATGGAGCACAGAATGCCCTCATCTTTCTAGAACAACCGAGTAATTTTCTGGTAGTGCAGCAGGTGGCATCGTTGCCGTTGTTAATCGCCTCGCTGACACATACGCACGGACTCAATCCCGAACTGGTTCAGAACTTGCGGGCCTTCTCGAATGCAATCGAAGCTGCATCCGCCCGCATGCCGACACCGATAGATATCGCGCAACACGCAGAGGCTCGCCGGTTTGTTACGGATCAACTACTGGCTCAGTACCGTGATGGTGATGCCCTCGCTCACGGCATGTTTGAGCAGCTCGAGGAAATCGCTGCAGGTAAACAACCTCGCCGTGAATTGAAATCAGGTTACGATAGCTCTGATTTATTTCGGCGCTACGACCTTGGAGAAATGATAGCAAGCCGCTTGGAGTCCGGCGAGATGCCTCTGGATTTAAATGGCCATTGGGAGAATGGCCGTGGATTGCGTAATCCCTATGACGTAATCGATCTCACCATGATTAGCTGTGAAGAAGTCCCATCTGAAGACCTCAAACCGCTCAGGAACGCCATTAGACACGGTGAGTCGCTCGGACGGTTTGTTAGCTTTGCCTCGATCAGGTATTCCGGCTGCTGCACAAATTGCTCAGAGAAATTTATGCTTGAGACTGATGGTGTCTCAGTGCGCGCTGCCTCGGCATGTCCGGTGCCGGAAGGGGTTTTTCCGCTGGATGTCGAAGTAAATGTACCCTCCGGGAAGCTCGTTTTCGCAAATGACCTTCGCGAGTGGTTTCCTATTTTCGGAAATTATAATGTTAACTCGAACCATGGAATCGCGCAGACAATTAAAAAGCATGCCGAGTTTGGAATGTTGCACGCCCATGTCGGGAACTCCTGTCCCTCGATCTTTCGAGCGAATGAAACCGAGTTTAGTGTTAGCCACTTGCCGAGCCAATATGACTTTAAATCGGAGGAGAGGCAGGGAGAGGCGGAGGAGGAGACCGGCGATTCGAATAGTACAAAAGAGATGGATGAGTTTTTGGCTCAAAGAACACCGCCCGGTGAACAGATTGGCCGTATTTCCACGGATCTCTGGTGGTGGTCTGGCGTCGATCATAGTGAATTTCGCCGCCGCTTCGGGGGCAATGACCAGGAATTCAAACAACTGCTGGAGTCACTCGACGCTGTTGTGGTTGACGTGCCGCCCGGTGTGTACCGAATGACCCATCTGCCGCAAGGGTGGAAAGACAATTTTCACGAAGCGGCTCCATATCATTATTCAACGCTTACCAGGGTGCGTGAGCCGGATCCGCTCGAGGATTTTAATCAAAAAATCAACATCAACATGAGCGCAGGACAGGTACTACTGAATTCGTTACGTAACTACCCGACACTGTATGTGCACGTTTCTCAGACTCAAGAAGAGGAATCCCAAACAGGTGAGCTCGACCGACTCTTGAATCATCGATCAAATCGTAACGAGATTGAACGACTCAGTCAGGTAAGCGAAGCAGAATTTTTGGAATTCTTTTCCAGGCTTTCTGCGGATGATCAGGTGCGCTCACTTGCAGCCGCTGCGGATCAAATTTTGTGTACGAACGGAAACGGCATCGACTTTCACCCGAACGGATGGCCCCTTTCAGACCCTGACCTAAGTGAAAGCGATACCGCGATTACGATCCCGATCTTCGATCGAAAGCTCCATTGGTACGATCTCTCGCCTGGATTCTGTGAAGTGTGCCGAGCCGCGGGAATGCATGAGTCAAATGGCAGTAAATCGGGCATAGTGACCGAGGGGGGCTTAAGCTTCCGTGAAGGTCCCGTTACACCCCTTAATCAATCATTTCGTGAGCTCGCCTTTAATGTGCTCCAATCCATAATCCGCTACGGTGTCGAAGTGTCAGGCCGCCAGGATCGAGATACCTTTGCGACTCGCAGCGTCGCCGTAGCTAAAGTCGCCTTTGCGCGCCTCGCACGAATGTATCCGGATGACGTGCCGGAGTATTGCCGCGACCTGGTCGGATCGCTGAATTAGTTCACTTAAGAGAGTCCCCAGCGCTAACAATCACCGTGCCGTTCGAAAGCTCATTATCAACCCGCTGAGGGACCTACGCCCGGCCCCAGAGAGGAGCAGCCAGCTCTTGTCGACGGCTCAATGACGACAATTTTTCACCATCTGTCCCCAAGAAATACAGCCGCTTAGCCGAATCCGCCAACCACGCCTTACACATTATCCCGCATTTCATCATAATATCTTTACGATAAGCATTACTTTAATATTTATTTACCTTTTATAAAGGATTGATATGCTCAACCAAACAGCCGCTCCAAAAGCTGACGACGCTCCCGCCAGCCTCAACACATTTTTCGGCCTTTCCGATTCGTTCCGCAAAGTCGTATCGACGGGATTGATTGCAGCAACTGCGTTCCTCGCGGGCTGCGCACGATCGATTGATGACCGCGCCGCATCGATCAGCGAACTTGCGGCTCCCCCCGTTACCGCGATGCAGGATAATCCAACGTGGTTCGACGGTCAGAAAGTAATGGTACGCGGCGTGCCCACTTTTCTCACTGAAGCTTCGCACAGCTACACGAATAACATTCCAGTCTATTTCGGAAGCAGCGGATATACCGTGATACCCGAGCGGGTAACGAATACTGCATACATCTATCAACTAAGTGTAGACGGTGAGACGACTGGAGTCATCTTGAATAGCAAAACGCCTTTGCCTCAAGAGCAGCTTAACATCGGCGGAACATTTCATAATCAGCACGGCAAGGTCATGATCGAAGTTGAAGATCATGTGCCAGCAAACTTTGTGCCTGCTTCGAAAACGAAGTAACAAAAGTCACCTCTCCTCTCGCCCTCGCAATGGAGAGGTGAACTATAGGCAAGGAGGAGATAAATTATGAACACCGACGATGCAACGAAGCCGGCATTATTTGCTGCTGCCGAATCGCTTGCTGATCGGGAATAAAGGAGACAAAAGGCTATAGCGGCCCCGTACCCGCAACCAATCTTAATCTCCACCAACAAAAACGACTGGCGTTAATCAGGTCGGCAGTAGGCATATGCGCGCACCGTGTTGCTGATGCAGGGTATGATAGCGAGCAGAATCACATCCGTCTGCATTTAAGAAATATTCGCCTCCTAATTCCGCCATGGCATGGCGGAGCAAGGACTTCAAGCAAGCCTCCTAAGGGTCACTGGAGAAGAAAAATGTTTTCTCGCTTCTAATTCTGCAGACCTATCCGGACATAGATCACAAAAGCTGCCACTACGATTTTACGGGCGCCTTCCTGTCAACGTCGCTATGCGCAGCCCGGAACTCCGCTGACTCAATGCAAATGCTCCGCGGAGTTGTCCCGATACAGGTTGACAGCGGATCAAAAGAGAAATCCTGCTCCGGCTGCCTTCTTTCGCCGGCAGAACGCTCGGCCGTACGCTCCGCAAGAATCTCCTGCCCAAGCGTGCTACTCGCACCGACCGTCGCCGAAAGAAGATTTCCTGCTGATAAAGACATGCTACCTCAGAATAAAGTTTGCCACCTCTTCCCATGCCCGGAGATCGACATTCTCGCCAGACTGGATCTGCTCGAATCGCTCTCGGGAAGTTTTGAAAGCGCCTGGATAATATACACCGCAAGCAAAAGGAATGTAATAGAGAGCCCCCTGCAAAAACCTGCTACAAATTACCATGCTTTTCACGATCGTACGAAATCTGAAGCAAATTCTGAGATACCTGCTATAGATTTATACCCCCTCTCACTATCACCACTTTCTTGAGGTAGGGAATAAGTGGGGGCCGTGATTGCTCACAGCTTTCCAATCATAATCTACGGAGTTAGGCTAAAGGGCGCGCATAGTCAGGAAGGAGGTTGTAATCGCTGAAACCAGTTGTACCCCTATCGAGCTCTTTAGATAGACGGACATAGTTTCACTCTATTGCAGTTTATTATTGCCAATTAACTCGCCCGTTTTTCATCTAACCAAAACAGCCGGCCTTCGGTTGGCATTCCCCGTATCAATTCCTTGTAGTCGGCCAAGCTGAGTTCAAGATTGGGTACTAACTTTTCAGAGAGTGCGCCGACCGGGCATGCTGTGATATCGGGAATAAAATTAAATGATGCCAGATTGATATCGGCAGTAGGACAAACCCCTGCCTCTGGATTTTGGAGGATTGCTAAGTGACCATTTAACTGTTCACTTTTAGAGAATGAATCGTCCGGGGTATTTTGCTGGGGCACGAGAACTACCTTCAAAGATACGTTCAATTATCTTGAAGGCGTCAAAATACCGCTTTTAGTTACAAAAAAACAAAAAAAATCCCGCCACAATTTTTCAACTGTGGCGGGCATAAACCTGGCAACGACCCGCCTTCGCTCCTTCGGAGACTCCGGCGGGCAAGCCAATATCCTGGCGAAGGCGTCCGCCCGAGTCGGCGCAGCCGCTTAGGTGGATACTTTCCCAAAAAGAAACCCCGATAGTCGCGAGACTATCGGGGTTATAAACCTGGCAACGACCTACTTTCCCGGGAGTTCCCAGTATCATCGGCGCTGGAGAGCTTAACGACCGTGTTCGGAATGGGAACGGGTGTGACATCTCCGCTATAATCACCAAGAAGTTGAAGACTCCGGGGAATTCTCAACTTCGTAGTGAGTTCTAGAATCTTACCTTTTATTCTTCTCTCAGTAAAACTAAGAGAAGTAAAAAGGTAAGAAGAATGTTTTTTCGTATAACAATTCAAGAATGAGATCTTGTCCGCCGTAGTCTCCCAAAGGGAGCGTAGGCGGATAGTGAAACCCATTCAATATTCCCGAGCGCAACACTACCCGCTTGCGCGAATAGTTAATTGAACTCCGATTCATCTAACTTAAGAAAAAATAATAAGCCTCACGGCAAATTAGTATTGGTCAGCTTAACATTACTGTTGTACACCTCCAACCTATCAACGTCATAGTCTATGACATGCCTTTAGGAGTCCGAAGACTCAGGGAAATCTTATCTTGAGGCTAGCTTCCCACTTAGATGCATTCAGCGGTTATCTATTCCGGAC
>CAYTAW010000211.1:0-6428 GCA_964435675.1 uncultured Bdellovibrionales bacterium | reverse complement strand
ATTATGCGCCGAAACACATTCGTCGAGTTCTGCGCGCGAAAATCGATGGGTATATCCCTCGCGGCTTCCTGTTGTAGCAGCCTCGCCGTGTGCCCACGAATCGCTAATTGCGGTAATCGATCGCCAGATTTCCTCAGAAGGCGCATTGGAAGATGAATAGCACCGAAGCGCCACGCGCTGCGAAAGCTCAGGAACGCGGATCTCTTCCGGTAAATGAGCCAGCACCCGTTCGGTGAGAAATTCATTGAGCAGCGAAATGGCGGTCTCTTTCGCACCCGTAGCAATCAATTCTCGAGCCTCAGTCGTCTTCCGATCCCATTCGGGCATGCCAATAACGGGGTGATCGTACTTGACGCCCGATGCGAGCATGTCGCATAACGCGACGAAGCATTGGTGATCGAAGACTCCCAGAGTGAGTTCTGACGGGGAATGCCGCCAAGAATCAACCTGCGCCGCGAACATATAGAGCGCGTAATTATGATACCCGCGTTCGAGGCGCTCCCGGTTGATCGAATACTGAGCGTGCCAGGCAAGCGGACTACCGTATTTATCGGCCTCGAATAGTCCTTCCGTATCGGCCGGGGGAGCGGAGGATGTTGCCACCGCGTCTACAGTGCGATCGAAATAATTGAGCCGCGCGCCGTACTCTAAAAGTGCGATATGCTTTTGTCCCCCCATTCCCTCGAGGTCTTCCCACAATTCTTGGGTAAATGTTACTGCCTGGGCCAGTTTTTGAGCGGCTGGACTCGTCTTCGGCATTCTAAAAACAAGTGTAGAAAGATCGCTTATTATACTTCTCACCGCCGGATCGAAAGGCGGGAGTTCGCGTAGCCGCTCGATCAGCGCGTGGGCACTTGCGATTTCCAGAGGTGCGGCTGCCGGACCGCGCATTTCACTAAGCGTGGAAGCGGACCCTTCATTTATCGTTTCGGTACGAGTTGACGGCATTTTTCACCATATTAGGGAGCGTCTATACTATGATAGTAGTGAGGTACCCCTTATGCAAACCGATCGGGGCCTTTAACCAGCTGATATGTATGGAAGAATTGGCGTTGCTGTGAGTTCGGCTGAATTTTCCAGACGATTCCTCGGATTTGTGCGCGCCTTTCAAGAGCGCAATCAATTCATCGTGCGCGCATACAAAACTGATTTATTGCCGGTCGAGTCACATATTCTTACCGAAATTGACACCCATGGGAAACTCACCGGCTCGGAGCTTGCCGACTACTTGAACATTTCTCCGGCGCGCCTCTCTCTTCTTTTGAAGAATCTTAAGAAAAGAAAGCTTGTCCAACTAATTCCCAACAAAGAGGAATCTCTGCGCAAACCATATGGGCTCACGGCGAATGGGAAACGGCTGTTAAAAGAGCTCGATCAGCAAGCTGACGAACAGCTGGAGCGCATGACCTGCGTATTCAGCGCTCGTGAAATCGGAGAACTCTCCGATTTTTTTCGCTTGTTTTCGGACGGTGTCGGAGCGCCGCTGTCCTCCGCGCGCTCGGCAGAGCATCCGTTGCGCTTCGTCGCGCGCAGATTAACGCGGTGGCTCGGGCAGCTCGGCAACAACTTCTTCGAGTCGGGAGTATCGCCGCTCGAATGGCACATTCTCCATGCGATTCATGACGATGACGGAAAAGCGATTTCGAGTGGTTTGGCTGAACGATTTAATACGAGCAAGCAGCTGATATCCAAGAGCCTCAAGCGTTTGGAGAGAAAAAAACTGATTTCCGGTAAAGCCGGTATCAAAGATCGCCGGCAACGGCACTTTCGTCTGACCGCCAAAGGAGAGAACGTCATTGCTGCACTGGAAAAACGGGCATCTGCAGCGGCAGTACGGGTACTTGGAAAGATTCCCGAGAGAAAAAAGGGTGTGCGCATTTTTAACAACGCGTACGCGCTGGTTGGCCTGCCCCATACCAATAAGGAGTTCCACGTTAGCGTACTGCGTACTGTTCACGATGCGCTGCGTGCCTATGATAGGCTCGCCGCTCAGATTACCGACTTCGATCTATCTGAGGTCGGCGACGTGAGCAGAAAAAAGCTTAAAAGTACCGCTACCGTATCGGGAATTGCAGTATTCAATTCGGTATTTCGTGATGGCTTGTGTATTCTGGAATTCCCGGACCGAGAGCAAAAAAAAATATACGAGCTATTTTTGATGGTGTTTCATTCCACGGCTCAAAAAACGCACGCTCGTAACATTCTTTCCTCCTCACGCGGCCCGTATTCAGTGAAAGCTTTGGTCATTCTCGATTCCAAGGCAGCGGAACTTCAATCTTTTTCCACCGCTATTCGCTCTGTATCCCACCTCCCGTAAGAGACCCGAAATTCTAACAGTCGCCTTTGCCGAACCTAATATTATAAAAGTTGACTAGATTGAGATTTATGATAAACAACAATAATAAAACGCTGTATGGGGGCGCGTGTGGGTACCGAAGTGCAGGAAACCGCAAATCGACATAGGCAGGGCCACGAGGCCCTTAGGGGGCTACTTCCGGAGGAAGGGCATGATACCGATGCAATGCGCGCTTTGACGCTGCCGGTTCGAGAGCTTCCCTTACGTCACGACCGAAACGTCGAATGCATCGAGCAAATGAAAGACCTTCGGTCTGAGGAGATTCTGCCGATCCTTCAATCGCGCTGGCTGTTCTGCGATGATATCGCCCGCATCGTGATTCGCGGTCTACGAACGGGGAAAAATGTCCTGCTCTGGGGGCCGGGAGGGCATGGAAAATCGGAAATTACCGACGATATTCTGAAACTCGTCAAACTCTACGACGACACATTCACGTTGGATTTTGGCGACGGCACCTTCGAGGATTCTCTTTGGGGCGGGATAGATTTTAAGCGACTCGATTCTGAGCGCGTACTTGCGTACCATCCGGAGCGAAGCTTCTTGAATTATCCGGTCGCAAAGTTCGAGGAGCTGCTCGATGCGCCCCCACCGACGGTCAACGCCTTAAAAAACACGCTCACCAAGCGGGAACTGCATAAGGACGCCGACCCATTTCCGATGGAAACGCGGTGTATTATCGCTACCACTAATCGCAACCCTGAGGAGTTTGCGAGGCAGAGTCAATCAAATGACGCGTTGATTCAGCGATTTCCCCTACGCTTAAAAGTGGATTGGCCAAGATACGATGAGCACTCGTATAGAAGCCTATTCGAGGTGCGGGGGCTGGGTGATCCGGCAACGCGCGCGGCGTTCGCGACACTAATTGCGCAGACCGTTCCGAGCGGCTCTCTTTCGCCGCGAACTATATGCCACGCGTTCTCTGCGGTGCTCGATGCAGGCCGCGAGCGGGGCGCGGATACGCTGCTGAGCGCCGACGATTTGAAAGATTTGCGCTATTTTCCCGGATTTCCAGCGCTGGATGCGAAAAAAGTTGAAGAATTCGAGAATTCTCTGCGCGCGCAGAAAATTCACGAATTCTTGGCTGATGCGCGGGGTGCGGCTACGGAAATAAAGCAGCGTCTGAAAAATATTAAAAGCATGGAGCCGCAAGAAATCGTCGAATGGCGCGGTACTCTCGATGTGACACGCGCTATGCTCAGCAAACTGAGCCTGACTGACGCTGCCATCGTAAAAGAGCGAGACGAATTGGTGCGCGAGATAAGCTCTTCGATTGATTCGCTTGACAGTACCATCCGAGAGCGGGGTCGCCCGCTGCGCTGGGTAACAGACGCGGGAAAGTGAAAATGTTTTCACGGACTGTCAATACCGCGTCTCAGGAACGCTCACCCGCCTCCAGTATTGTCGAGGGCGTACGTGCGCGAGTCGCCGCATCTCGAGTGCAGGACCAGTACCCCACACCGAAGTTTCTTAGAGAACTCTTTAAAGACTATGAAGTGTTTCGAACTTTTCCCTACCCGGGAATGACCGTGCCGGGCGCGGAGACGATTAAGGAACGGTGCAAGGATATCGGGATAACGAGCGTTTCGAACGCTTTCTTTAGAGACTTAGTAAATTGTGCCGGCGGAGGCGGGATAACTTCGGGTAAATATCAGTCGAAAATAATCCGGGAAACAACGGCGTCTTCGTTACCGAAAGTATCAAAAAAAGCCGAGTTGAAAAAAATCAAAGAAAGAATCGCATATCACGAGGGTATTTGTGAATTTCTCGAATCGATTCCATGGCGTCGTATTCCCGGAGACTGCGCTATCGATAAAGCGTGCATAGTCCTGAAAATGCTTCAGCATCTCGATGCAGTGCCCGGAAACGATAGTGGCATGACGTTGCCGATCGGATTTGGAAAAGAAGGTGGTGAAATTGACACCCTGCTCGAAAAATTGGAAACGTTTGATACCCTCGACATCGAATTGATGAGCGGAAGTGAGAGCAGCGGCGGACAAGAAGCTGGCACGCGATCTCATCCCGGGTTGAAAAAACGGTGCCAAATAGCTGAGAAAGTGCTTTCAGACCCTACCTACAGCGCACTCGCAGAAATATCGAGAAGATTGGACGAATTTCCTCAGTTCAACCCAACGACCTTGCGAGATAGGCGCGTGACGATGTCTTCTCCCGAAAGAATTACCCGCCCCATTCGATCGCTCGATGAGGTATCGCGGATGCCGTCTATTCACTGGAGTTTGTACGATGCGCATCGGAGTTTATTTCTTTATCGAGCGGCGAGTCATCAATTAACGGTTACCGAACGGGTAAATGAACCGCTCACGCAGAAACAGCTCCTATACCTTCTTATCGATAGCTCGGGTTCTATGACGAAGCCTGACTTTAAGCCGGTCGGCGCTGCGCTTGCGGTCTTACTCAATCGTCTTAGAGCCGTCTCGGAAGGGGATGCCGAGCTCTACTATCGCATGTTCGATATTGCCGCATATGAGCAAAATGCGGTCAAGAACTTCTCTGACGCGCAGAGGGCAATGGCCGCGCTGCAAGAAAATAATTTTGCGGGAGGAGACACCAAAATTGCAGTCGCGCTGAATACAGGCGTCGAGAGTATACGGAAACTCGTCGCTCAGTCCCATTTGCGCCAGCCGGACTTAGTGCTTGTCACCGATGGAAAAGACGCGGTCAATCTCCCGCCTGACTTCTTTAACGGTATTGTGCTCCACCTGGTTCTCCTTAACGGCTCAAATCCCGCGCTGGAGAAGTTGGCAGAAGGGACAGGAGGAGCCGTTATAAAAATTAGTTTTTAGATAGGGATACGATGGTTAACGCAGATGAGCGGCAAGCACTTCACGAATCGTTAAAGGCACTCCAGAGTTCGATTCAGAATCTGGCTCATCTTACGAGGACGGAAGGCAAGCCCGGCGCGCCGATAGAACAAGAATCGCACACTGACCAAGCGGCAGAATCGACGCCCGACGCGGAGCCGGATTCCTCCTGCCAAATCGCTCTGCCTTCTGTCGCTTCTCCTCTCGCAGCGACTCCGGTCGCAACCTTAATTGGCGAGCTTATTAGTCGCTATGAAAAAACGCCCGCAATGCCAAGCCGCGAGTTTGCTAACGAAAATTTTTTGACCTTGCAGCGAATGATACGATGCGCACCCAGCACCATTGAATGCGCCTCCTATCAATTTAACGGCGCGCGGACGAGGTCATTCAATCCGGCCGACCTATTTTGCACTTTCTACTTTGTTGAGGATCAAAAAAGGATATACGCGATCTTGCATGATGATTATAGGGGCGCAGTTCAGTGTGTAATTGTCTCACGGGATCACGATTCCGGAGCGGCTGCGGAATTTTCTGCGCGCGCGCTGAACATATCTCCTGGGCGGAGCGATTTTGAAGAGTTGCCCTCCGGAGACGCGGAGAGGCTATATCGCAGCATTGGCGATCTTCACCAGGGGAGCGAACGAGTTTTTCTAAAAGCCGAAGGCTAATTCAATATACTAAGGAGGAATATGGAAACTTTGATCGACGTAATTAAGCAGGCAGGCAATGATGCGCAGATGGAACGGTTGATTATCCCGGCAAGAGATTTTCTCAGTGCTGAAGAAAAGCGCGGAACACAAGAAATAGGCGAGAATCAACGATTGATTGCCAATGCGGCAAGGTCGGTAAACCGCGAAACTCGCAGAATCGACCGACAAATTGCACAACTTAAACGTCTTGAAAAATCGTTAAACGATGAATTGCAGGATGCGCTTCCTATAGAGGTGGCCGGCATACAGCGCGATTTAGCCGAGGTGACGAGCAAGATAAAAGAGTTTCAAAAAGGTCGAACAAAGGCAGCGGAGCCGCTCAGCCAGCCCAAGAAAGCCATGGAGCGAATTGAAAAGCAAACTGCAGCACAAGAACAATTTCTTGCTCAGGTCCTCGAGCAGTTCCCCGACGCGCAGGTAATCGACTTGCAGTGTCTCGCGCTGCTTCGTGGTGCCGATGGTCTTCCTTCGATGACGGTGTTCAGCCCCAAGTATTCGAGCAGCGTTCTCATTTCTCATACTGGATGCGGGGAACACCCACCA
>CAYTAW010000210.1:0-6440 GCA_964435675.1 uncultured Bdellovibrionales bacterium | reverse complement strand
CCCCTGGGCTAGCGAGTCCGGAGAAAACGAACCGGATCTCCTCGAAAGAACTAAGAACAAGGTACCAATTGCCAGGCCGGTACTGCTCGATGATGCCCAAGGCATTGCCGTCGAATCCGAATACGTTTGCATCAAGGAGACAGCGATTTCGTCGCCGCGGAGCGTTAATTCCGCTCTCACGCCGAATCCGACCTCTTCGAGCTTTTCTTACCTGCGTCATCGCTGCTTTTTTGCACTTGATCGAAGCGCTCGAGACTGTTTGAATTGGCAGCAAGCAGATAGACAGGAGTATATAGAAAATGGGAAGTGATGATGATTTGAAGGCCGAACTTGAGCGGCTGCGCGCCGAAAATGAGTCGCTCAAAAAAACCAAAGAGAAAGGGCTTACGATGAAAATCGGGGAAAAAGGCGGACTCTCAGTGTATGGACTGGGGCGATTCCCCGTTACCCTATATAAAGAACAATGGCTCCGCCTTCTTGATATGGAGGGTGAAATCAGAACGTTCATCGAGACCAACAACGACAGGCTCAAAGCAAAGGATTAATATTCCGATTTCTGCAATATTTCAACGAACCTGGCTGCTCTCATTACTGGCGCTTCTTTCAGCGGTGATGCCTACAACCATTGCGGATGTGTAGGCCCCTGTTTTTGACCTCAAGTCCGTTCGGCCCCAAAGCCGGACGACACCCGACACCAATGGGCAGATGCGCTGATGTATTACCGTCCAATTTATGTTCACGCTCATACACTTAAAGAGTGTTTCTCTCCTCACGTAGTGCGGTTGCAATACTCTCTTAATGGAGCATTGCATGAAAAATTCGATATGGAAGACGCAGGCTGCCCCAACACTCCTTCCAATTAAAGATAGCTCCTTGATTGAGGAGGAAGTCGCCGAAATCGGCAGAGGGCTTAGGGGAATGACCGCTCATGCCAAAGCTGGGATTAAGTTCTGGCATCAGACTGAAAGGAGGCGCTTTGTTAAAAACTCTCCCCTGAATGTATCAACAGCTTGCGCTACCTTCTGAAGATTGTTGCTTCAGTTCATACTTGCTAAACCGAGGTATAATCCGCCAGGAGGATTTGGTGTAAGCACCAATCAATTTTAAATCATCAGAAACGTTGCCAAATTTTTGCAGCAAAGACTCTCTTCTTATCGCACTCGCGATGATATTCCCCTGATTTTTCGAAACGCCTGCTGCGCTCAATCGTCCGAACAACAACGTGGCTATCGCTATGGAATAACGGTCGTCGAGGTCTTAAACAGCTGCCTTTCAGACGTCGCCAAACAGTATCGCATGAGCGCCGAGCGCTCGAACCGGCTTATCGTGGAAGCATCCAACACGTACGGGGGAAAAGCGTTATCTGTAATTGCGCAAATCGAGCTACCGTCACGGCTTACGTAACAGTAGCTCAGGCGGTTTCGACTTCGGACAGGCCGAGTTCCGCCATCATAGCATCGCGCATTTTAAATTTTTGCGGCTTCCCACTGACCGTAAGCGGATAGGAATCGACAATCCGAATATGCTGGGGCGTTTTATATCGGGCGATTCTTCCATCACAGAATTCCCTGATCTCGCTGTCATCAATGGATTCGCCCACTTTCGGAATAATCCAAGCGGCAACCGTTTCACCGTATCGTTTGCTTGGAACTCCAAAAACTTGAACCGCGGCAACCTTTGGATGCGAGAACAGGAACTCCTCGATTTCTCGTGGATATATATTTTCTCCGCCGCGAATAATCATGTCTTTGATGCGACCCACTATCTTGCAATATCCGTCGCGATCGATTACGGCGATATCACCGGTTTTCATCCAGCCATCTCTTATAGCTTCATCGGTTTTCTCCCTTTCCCCCCAGTAGCCAGCCATGACCGAGTATCCTTTGGTGCAGAGCTCACCAGGCGTGCCGACCGGAACAATTTCTCCATCTTTGTCAACTATTTTGACCTCAATATGCGGCAATACACGGCCTACCGTATGTACGCGCCGCTCTAAAGAATCATCCACTGTACTTTGAAAAGAGACTGGGCTCGTTTCAGTCATCCCGTAGGCAATAGTAAGCTCCGGAATATGCATATCTTCCACAACACGCTTCATCGTCTCGATGGGGCACGGCGCCCCTGCCATAATCCCGGTTCGAAGCGAGGAAAAATCATATGTATGAAACGAGGGCTCATCAAGCTGCGCAATGAACATTGTCGGCACCCCGTACAGCGCCGTGCACTTCTCGCGATCGATAGCTTTCATAACTGCTTGAGCGTTGAAGTTCTCAGAGGGAAAAACCATGCAAGCGCCGGTATTAACACACGCAAGAACTCCCATGACCATCCCAAAACAGTGAAATAACGGAACAGGCACGCACAGGCGATCGTTTTCGCTCAAATTCATGGCCGCTGCCACGGACTTTGCGTTGTTGATGATATTAAAGTGCGTCAACGTCGCAGCTTTCGGCTTACCTGTCGTGCCGCTGGTGAATTGAATATTGATCGGTTCGTTAAACGCAAGCGCGTCATTCGGAAGCGCAGCTTCTCTTCCCGCCTCCAAAATATCGGAGAATCGAAACATGCCCGCCTCGGCCTTCTCTCCCATGATAATGACGGTTCTTAAGGTCGGCAGCGCGGTCGCATTGAGAAATCCCGGCTCATCATGATTGAGTTCAGGAGCGAGTTCTCGAAGTATTCGGGAAAAATCAACGCGTTTATACGTATCAGCACACACAAGCGCCTTCATCCCAACCTGGGTGATCGTATGTCGCAACTCTTCCTTAAGATTAGCAGGATTAATGTTCACGAGAATCGCGCCCAGCTCCATGGCCGCGAGCTGGGTCAGCAGCCATTCAGAACGGTTAGGCGCCCAAATTCCGATCCGATCCCCTTTTTGAATTCCCGCAGCCGACAATCCGGCAGCGGCTTGCTCGACTTTCTCGCGCAGCTCCCTCCACGTCCAACGGATACTTTCTTCACAAAAAACTGCCGCCGTGCGTTCGGAGAATCGTTCCGCAGTCGATTTGAATACCTCCGGAATAGTGTCGGTGATCAAGGAAACAGAGATATCTCCGCGAACGTATGAAAGATTACCTCGCGGCGCCACGAGTAAATTAGAACCGTTTGCGCCAGGAGGCGGGGCTTCAGATAAGCCGTTACCGTGATGCTTGTCGCTAAGCATAGTCCCATAGAGAATTACAGTATTGATGAGATTATATGATGAGCGGAGGGACTAAGCGACCAATGCCCCTAATTCCACGATTCCGCCCAGCAAGTGCCTGATATTATCAAACAAAATCGGAGAATACGCAGTCCAACGCATCTCGGCAAAATACTCAAGCGACGACCGCCGGGCTAGCTAACAGAAACCCTGAATTTCAACGACCACTTCCGCGCTGCAAATAATGATTACCAAAACGGCAACAGGATTCAGTGATGGTCGCTGGTACGTTCATAAACAAAATAGGGACTGTCATCGAACACCAATGAGTAGCCGGCACCGTAACCCGCTCTCAAATCAACGGTACGTGCATCGACAACTATAAAGTCGGGCGATATCTTTCGCAGCGCCTCTAAATGTCCTTCAATTGCCGGATTCAGCGCCCTGTATGCCGTTTGAAAAATCTCTTCAGAATATACCTCTTCATAGCGCCCATCGATTGCCACCTTGAATCGAGGATAAAGCTCCCACAAAACATAGTTGCCATGCCGATAGGACGAGAGGACGGTTCCGCCGCCCCGTTCTCGTGCAAGCCAATTGACGGCCCGTTCTGGAAACAAACGAAAATCGAGTTGAAACGGGCCATCTGCGGCAAGATTACTAAAAAAAGAGAGGTACCCGAACACAGAAAGTATCAGGACAAGCGAAATTATCAGCATTTCTCCGTAAATGTACTGAACGATTGGTCTCGCTCTCTCGGCAATCTGTGAAAAAGCCGGAGTAAAATAAACCGATGCCACCATCAGCGGTAGCGGAACAAACCGGAAGTGGCGAAAGGCAAAAAAAATTGAGATGGTCAGAAGCGCGAGTGCCTCAAGGCGCATTGATCTGACGCGCCTTCCTCCCGCTGCAATCACGGCGATAACCAAGACGAGAGGAAAACCCGCGGCGCTGATTGGAGATACTGAATTCCATTCCTTGATCAGCGGCCGCTTCATCGAGACTGCCGACACGATGTAGCGCCAGTATTCGACGCCGTAGGGATTGAGCAGCGTCAACAAAACACACGCTGCGAGGGTCAAAAAAATGGGACCGCTGCGCCGACGCGTCAGGAAGGAGCATACGCCATAAATTGCAAGAAAGCCGAGTCCAACGACGAACCCGCCGTGCGCGTTAACCCAGACGGGCATAATCAGAGCGAGCGGGAAAAGCACTCTATCGGTAGTTCCGCAACTATGTTTGGCCAAAACCAACAGTTCTAGCGCGATGAAGAAATAGGTAAAAATTTGTGAACGAACCGTCGTGTGCCAAACTAATGGAATAAAAACACCAAGTAGTGCGAGCCAGAATACACGCACACCAAATGGAGACTCCCGGTCGATCGTGCGCTGCGCTTCAAATAGAAAAAAAAACGTGACCGCGGAGAATACTACCTTAATGAGAAACAAGCCCAGTTCACCGGAAAATGTGTAGATCCAATAGAACGACAACCCCGACAGCCACTCGTGGTCGATCCACAGCGGCTTCGTTTCCATAAACGAGAATACATCCGTCTTCGGTATCGCTCCCGACTCCCATATCAACTTTCCCGCCGCTAATCGGGCAAAAAGATCAGGGTCGATCTGCAAATCAAGCTGGAAACGAAAAAGCAAAAGTCCCAACAACAGGCCGATACCACCCATCGGGGAACTCGCTAAGCGCCCAAACCACTTCTCTGCCAACACCATCATAATTGAACGGTAGCGCATTGGCTAAATACGGCGCAACCGCAGTTATTTACCAAACGCATCGCGAGGAGTGCCTAAGTCAATGGAGTGCTTGAAACGCCTGAGTAGTGCCGGGCGCCTGTTCCAAATCTCGAAATAGCCCGACGCCGCACAGATGAGAAGCAGGCAATCAAGTGGAAGACGGTGGCGCGTTCAAGGATACGTCTCGGCATGAATCACGAAACTGAACGCTGCAAGCGCCAAGACTGCACTTTAGAACTGAGTGCTGTGCGGCGCCTGACGCCGCCGATTCAGCAGCAAGAACACCGCCACACCAACATATATTAAAATTGTTCGAACTGTAAAACTACCACCTAGTCCTTGCCCGATTGGGTTTTAGAAATAGCGGTATTGTAGTTCTTCTTTCCAATTTGCGCAGAACACTCTACACACAACGCAAAGCGAATCCGCGGCTGCCTACGGAAACACGGTGCCATCGCCTCAATGAATATCAGCATCACGTCCGCAATCTACTAAATTGGGCGTCCGACGCATACTTTTCCAGTTTAGTGTAAAGAGTCTTCAGAGAAATGCCCAACGATTTCGCTGCCAATGGCTTATTTCCACGAAAGTGCGCCAACGTCTCAAGGATCGCGCGTTTCTCAATTGACGCAATTGACTGGCCGGCTAGACTCGGCAGCTGTAGATCGCCGAGTTCTACAAACGCCTCTCGCAGAGTAGAGCCCTCAAGTACGGTCACGACCGTCTGCTTTCCTTCCGTACTGGTCCGCACGTCCAACTGCGCATGCGTTCCTTTGTATACAGTTCGAAACGGCGCCAACTCGGCACTAAAGCTCGCATCAATACCTTGTGTCACAGCGGGTGCCTGACCTTCTGGCATAGGTGTGACGCTGGAAGTATTGTCACTCTGTACTAGGGAAGCAGCGGAACCAACTTGCGCGGAAACCGCCGGCGCAGGGTTCTGCTCAGAATCGAGCGCATCACCGGTACGCGGCTCATGAGAGACTGGGAGAAATAAGAACTGCATATAAACTACCGAACGTCGCCTAGTATAGGAAAAATATGGTCTAAGTCAAAACATTTACCATCCGGACGGATAGGCGTGCAAAGCGGGTAGTTATCAGGGACTTACCAACGTGGCTCGAGTCTTTTTCCCTGGGCCACTAAACGATCGCGATCTCTGTCGGGCGTCATTTTCTACATCACCTGCTGGCACGGACGAATCCAATCTCCCCCACTCTTTCAGGCAATTAGAAACGACTCTCAATTAAATACAAGCGCTATCAGCAAAAGTTTTCACTTAAGGCAAACCAGCGCAGTCTTTCATTATCGTCGGGTCATTAATGGCAATATGATTGAACGTGCAGGTAACATTGACGAACGAACCACACTGATAGACCGCGGTCCCTGTTACGTAAGTCTGTACTTCCGGAGGGTTAACCGGAACCGCACTGGAGGTCTCGAAGGTCAAATTAAGATCGACGGAAGTGGGAATATTGGTCGCGCAATCAGGCAATTTCAGACTTGAACCGACTATCGAACTACGCTTGACCGACGATTTTGTGTAG
>CAYTAW010000209.1:0-6470 GCA_964435675.1 uncultured Bdellovibrionales bacterium | reverse complement strand
GTGTTGCAATGAGCTCGGTGTGACATTCAAACGCATTCAAAATTTTGAGGATATCGCGCTGACCGATATCGCCACGCGCGCAGATTCGGTGGCCTCGATTGAATCGGTACTCGAGCGGGATGAGTCGGTTTCTCATGGAGAAGAGATTAGCAGCTTCATTACCGGGAAAGCAGTGGCGGTAACGGGAGCAGGTGGTTCAATTGGCTCCGAGCTCGTGCGGCAGCTTTTAAATTTCAATCCTGAAAGCTTGACGCTAATTGACAACAACGAATTCCACATCTTCAAACTACAGCGAGAACTCGCCGTGCTCAATCACCGAACACAGGTAAATTGCTGCGTAGCAAATATCGTTGATGAGCCGCGGATGAGCGCCCTCTTCTCGTTACATAAGCCAAAAATACTGTTCCATGCCGCCGCCTATAAACACGTGCCGCTGATGGAAGAAAACGCCCATGAAGCCCTGCAAAATAATGTCATCGGCACTCGCAACCTGCTGCGCTCCTGCATCATCGGAGGAATTGAGCATTTCACGTTCATATCCACCGATAAGGCCGTTAATTCATGCAGCGTAATGGGGCACTCTAAGCGCTTAGGCGAGCTTTTAGTTCAGGAGTATACTCGTGAGGCGAAAAAGAAAAATCGGCCCTTCACGAGCGCTATCGTTCGCTTTGGCAACGTAATTAACAGCAACGGCAGCGTTGTACCCCTATTCAAAGAACAGATTTTGAGCGGCGGTCCGGTTACCGTAACCCACCCCGAGATGCGCCGATTTTTCATGTCAATCCGGGAAGCCGTACGACTGGTACTGGCGGCGAGTTCGATTGGCCGCGAGGGGGAAGTTTTCCTGCTCGATATGGGCAAGCCGGTCCGGATTGAAGACGTCGCAAAAAAAATGCTGGCACTTTATGGAAGACGCGACATTCAGATCGTTTATTCAGGCATCCGCCCAGGCGAGCGGCTTTTCGAAGAGCTGACCGGACCAGGCGAACAGACTTTTACAACCCCTTTAAAGAAAGTCAGCAGGGTTATATCCCCACCGTCCCATCACCGCGCAACCGTGATTAGCTGGGTGACCCAGATCGAGTCGCGGCTTCCGCTTATGAATAGTCATCAGATTCGGGACGCGATGAGCGGATTCCTTTGGGACGATACGGCACAGAAAGCCCAGCAGCCGCTAAGCGCCTAGCGCGAAGGAGCCACGAGCCGAGGGCTACCGCCCAGCAACCGGCACAGCGAGTTTATAAATCAAATAAAATTTATACGAAACTGAAACGCAGAACGATTTCTTCGCCGGCGCGGCGGATCTCAACGAAGGTTTCCCCCTGCTCGCGATGGAGGACCTGCACATACTGCCTGAATCGTTCAGGGTCAATCAAAACATAATCATTTGCCGAGACGAGGATATCGCCGTCCAACAATCCGAGCAGCGAGTAGGCGCTTTTGGGATCGACATTAAAGAGACGATATTCAGGAAAGGCACTGCGACCGACTTCTTCGGTAGCAACGACCTCCACCAGCCGGAGACGGCGCAGTTGATCTACATTACGTACGGCGGCAATGTATTCTTCCCTCGGAATACGCACCGTCACCTCGCGCGCAGTCGCATTATGAGGGCGCTGCGCTACAGCAGTCTTGGGATCGGCAGAATCGCTTTTCGGAGTACAGGCACAAACCAAGAATAATGCGGCAAACGCGCAAAGGGTGAGCGAACTTTTCATTCTGCGCGACATACCTTCTCCAAATAACTATGCTCGAAGCGGCTTACGCGGGCACGCTCGGCAACGAGCTGAGCTCGAACCTGAGAGTACGCCTCTTCGAAATCCCTGTTAATAATAAAATAGTCCACCGCCTCTCCTCTCTTGGCAAGCTCGAGAAACGTGCGGTACTCGACTGAGGCAGTAGCGAGACGCGCACTGAGCTCCACATCCGATACCGGACTGCGGCCGCGGACTCGCTCGCGAATATCGTCGGCGCTCGGGACAGCAATGAACGTGATCGCGGTATTACTTTTCAAGCGCTCCTTGAAGCTCAAAGCGCCGCGAATATCAATATCCAGGAGCAGATCGGTGCCGGCATAAATGGTTTGATCGAGAGTCGAGTTGAGCTGCCCATACAAGTTACCGTGCACCTCTTCGTATTCGAATAGCTCACCGCGCGCAATTTTTTCTTCAAACTGGGCGCGCGTCAAAAAATGCTTATCGACGCCGTTCACTTCGCCGGGGCGTGCCGCGCGCGTGGTCGCCGAAACAGAGAGCGAGATAGTGCCTTTAAACTCATCCACCAGGCGTGAGCAAATGGAGGTCTTGCCGCTCCCGGCGGGCCCGATAAGCGCAAACACCAAACCGGTTCTCGTCGCACCCTTACTCAACATTCTGCACCTGCTCTTTGAGGCGCTCCACCTCCGCCTTTGCGTCGATCACCAGGTGCTGCACCGCGGCATCTTGAGCTTTCGAGCTGATGGTGTTGAATTCACGGCCCATTTCTTGAATGATGAAATCGAGGCGCCTCCCAGAACCTTTTCCGGCGGCGAGCGTCTTCTCAAACTGGCTAAAATGGCTCTCTAAACGCACGAATTCTTCGGTTGTGTCGATTCGATCCGAAAGGAGCGCAACTTCAGCGGCAAAGCGCATCGGATCCACAACGATTTCCGGCGCGAGTTTTTGTAGGCGCTGCTGCAGCTTCTCCTTGAAATTGAGCGGCGTCTTTATGGTGAGCTCGAGCATACGCTCACGCAAGCCGCGCAGCGTCGCAAGTCGAGAAGTGAGATCTTTCTGCAGGTGAGCGCCTTCCTGAGCACGCATTTTATTGAGTTCGGTCAATGCGGCGCTCACCGCTTCGAGCAACGTGCCATGCTCGGCGTCGGAATTCGCGCCGTCCTCAACCACATCGAGCACCTCGCGGCGCGATAAAATATCGAGCGCGCCTGACGTGGGCAATTCTTTAGCACCTAGACCAGCGGCATCCAGGTAAATCACTGAAAGCTTCTGAAAAAGATCTTTATTAAAATTAATCGAGAGCGTGCTGGTATCTGTCGAGCGGCGCGAAATAAATACTTCAAGACGGCCGCGGCCAACCTGCTGTCCAACCAATGAGCGCAGCTCCTGCTCATACGAAGAGTATAAGCGCGGGATCTTCATAGTCAGATCGAGAAAACGGTGATTAACCGAGCGCAGCTCGACCTCCACCGTCACCGCGCCTTTTTGGCGCATCGCGCTGCCAAAGCCAGTCATGCTGAGCAGGGAGCTTCCCATCGCTAACTCTCCGGCAAATGCATTAGTTCTTCACGCAACCGCTCGGGGTTAACTGGCGCCGTTCCGACTTCGCCAACGACAATGCCTGCGGCGATATTGGCGAGGTCGCCGGCGACGCGCAGGGGGGCCCCGACGCCGAGCGCGGCAGCAAAGACCGCTGTTACCGTGTCGCCCGCTCCGCTGACATCGGCCACGCGGCGCGCCACTGTGTCGATTAAAAATGGCGGCTCGCCGTCCCTGGTGGCAACCAACATGCCGTCTTCAGAGAGGGACATTACGAGAATATCGGAGTTCCAGCGCTTCAAAACTTCGGGTGCAGCACGCAGCGCATCTTCTTTATTGCGGATCTTCATTCCTGAAGCTTCCTCGGCCTCTTTGCGGTTCGGCTTGACCGCGGTCATCTTTTTGTAAATTTGGTAATTTCTCGGATGCGGATCGAGCATGATCGGACGCGATGTCCGGCCGATGCGCCCTTCATCGACCGCTTTTGCAAAGGTATCAAGCAGCGAAGCGGTAATCGTACCTTTGCCGTAATCAGAAACGATAATTACTTTGGCGGCATCGATGCGCGACGCAACGAGTGCTTCAAAGGAAGTCCGCAGCGCTTGATTGTGCGTGTTGATTTCTTCGCGGTCGATACGCACGACTTGCTGGTTATGCGCGATGACGCGCGTCTTGGCAGTTGTCGGGATGGAGCTATCAATCAGCACACCATCCCGGCCTACGTGCTCTGCGGCGAGAAGCTTTAGAACTTTCTCCCCCTGTTCGTCATCGCCGATGAAGCCGCAGAGTTCAACTTTAGCGCCGAGCGCGCAAAGATTACGCACGGCGTTTCCCGCGCCGCCCAAACGGTCTTCGGTGCGCTGGACGTTGACGATCGGCACGGGGGCTTCAGGAGAAATGCGCTCGACCACGCCCCAAATATACCGATCGAGCATCACATCGCCGACAACCATTATTGGAAGGCCGCGCATGCGTTCGAAAGTCGAAAGCAGATCCGCACGACTGCTCTTTACAGGAAACTCCATAGTGCTCCAAAAAGGGGCAAGTAACTAATAAGTTTGGGATTGTAGCATTGATTGCAGTGCTTTGCCTACCCTTGGATTGGCGCCTACCGGACGAATCGAGGCGTGCCCCTGGCAGTGGGAAGGCAGCGTTCAGCAGGTGGAAGGCTCGTTTTTTAATTATTGAGAAGAGCTAAATGCCCCCCCCCACGCATTCAGGCGGCGGGGACCTACTGAAGCGCCAGCGTCAGAAGCTTAAAACGCAACCATTCCCTCAGGGCCTTCTTCAGGCTTAGTGACATTTAGGAGGAAATATTGGTCGAGACGCGAAATGCGATCGCGGGTGCGGCCAGCTTGAAAATCGTTCGCCTGCTTATTATCGCTCAAGCGAATGATGCGCGGGTAAAAATTGTAGCGACGAATCATTACCTCTTCGTCGTCGCTCTCAATGCGGAACATGAAAACGCCGTCAATAGGCTCGACGATTGTCGAGAAATAGACGTAGGGACTGTTGCCCCGCTTCGGCGGCCTCGGAATGTCTAGGTCCTGCAGGAACTTATTATTGTGGAAGAGTGATACCTTGCGGATGCCGCGGTGGACGATCGAGCCCTCGATTTGAAGCTGCGTGCGATCGGTAAAGTTAATTTGCCCCGGTCGCGATGGCGGAGGAATGCGGTGTACGGTAACGAGGTTCAATAGAAATTCGGGATTAAACGGAATTGCCGCTTCTTCACGGTACGGACGATTTTCAGCGATCTTCAACGCATCGCCCAAGGAGACTTTGTCCCACTTTTTGTATATCTGATAATCGACATCTTCTTCGTTGAATCGGCGGCTTACTTCGCGGTCGAGATATCTCACATACTCGAGCGCTTGGCGCGCGTTGAAGCGGTCGTCGCGTGCATTAATCAAAAGATCGAGACCCTGGATATAGTTTGCCATTGCAAAACGTGAGAATGGCTCTTCTTCAGAAATAGCTCCCAAGATTTCTGAGCATTCGGTGCGCGCTTTAGTCAGCGCGGCTTTTACCTGCTCGGACTTAATCGTATCCCAACTGATGGCACCCGTTCTCAATACCTGATTGGCGAGCTCTCGAACCGTCGGTGCACCCGGCTTGCGTTCACCCATTTCATTTACTTGATTGAGAATCGCGTCGAGCGGCGATGCCGTATGTGGCTGCGGTTCCTGCTCAACCGCGTCCTCTGGCGCCAAATTGACATTTCGACGCACGTGAATTCCGGCTACATCCGGCAAAAAAATAATCAAAAATATCAATCCCGACACGAGAAGAAAAATCCACAATCCCTTTGAAGTAAAAGAGATGAGCGGAATTCGAGTTCTGATGGTTCGGGCGAGTGTGCTCATAAATCGTAGGGGTATTATACGGCGGTCCGGGATCTCAAACAACTTGATGGCGGTTGTAAATGTTATGAGAAAACACGGATTTATAAGAGATCGGTATTAGTTTTGGCAGTGGATACCGATCGGCAGTCAGCGAGGTCATCGTGGAAATCAAGCACCGCACGTGCCGGTCCTATCACACTCATCCTCGAAATGGGATGCCTATTTTTTTCTGGGCGATGCCGGTGAAAAATGCCACCGCGCCGATCAAAATATTGAAGCCCTCTGCTCGCGGCGTGTTTTTTCGCCAAGCACATGCGCGTTCTTTACGGCGAGCCCAATAGCGTATCTATTTCTTTGAAGTCGATCAGATCGTTGAAAAAACTCTCGACGATATGGTCGAGCACATCTTTAACAGAAATAATCCCAATCGGCACATTATCCTGATCAACGATCGGTAAATGACGGAAGCCGCCGTGGGACATCAGATTCAGCGCATAGGCAGTCGTAGTATCGGGTGTCTGTGCTACGGGATCTTTGGTCATATAGGCAGAGACCGGCGTCACAGACATATCGATCCCGCGGCCGAGCACTTTTTGCACGCAATCGCGTTCCGTAAATACACCAATTAACTTTTTCGATTGATCAACGACGAGCACGCCGCCAATCTTACAGCTCTGCAGCTTCTCTATCACTTTATCGAGCGTCGTCTCTGGCGAAACGGTAATCGGCGTCTTCGGATTGAGCGATGAAATGCTCTGACAGAGAAAATTACTGTCAAGAACTCCGAACTGTGTCTTACAGAAATTTTTTATGGCGTTCCGGACTTCTTCGTCGTTTTCGCGATCATTTCTTTTTGCCATCTGTTTTCTCC
>CAYTAW010000208.1:0-6484 GCA_964435675.1 uncultured Bdellovibrionales bacterium | reverse complement strand
TATCTTGGCGGCATTCTGGGAATGCTGAATGCACGGCTCTGCGCATATTGGAATGCCCTTCCAGTGGCGCTGCGCACAGGAAATCCGCAAAATGAAATTAAGCAAAATCAAAAGGCACTCTTTCAAGAGCGTTACACAGACCCGGCACGCCTCGAACAATTGATGAGTGCGATGCGCGGCCTATCGAGGGCAAATTTCGAGGCATTCGCTGAAAGATTCGACTTTTCAAGCTACAAAACGCCCTGCGATGTTGGCGGAGCGACGGGACTCTTGGCGAGCATCGTCGCCAACCGCCATCCGCACATGAAGTAGGCTACTTTTGATTTACCAGTAGTCAAACCGATTGCGAGAAAATGGGTAGAGACTGAGAAAATGCGAGATCGGGTTGAAGTTATCTCAGGAGACTTCATAAAAGACAATCTTCCAAAAGCCGATGTGATCACCATGGGAATGATTCTGCACGACTGGAATCTCGAGATGAAAAAACTTTTGATACGGCGCTCCTACGATGCGCTCTCACCCGGGGGCGCGTTCGTTGAAATTGAAGCGTTAATCGACGACTATCGCCGACAGAATTCATTCAGACTTTTAATGTCCTTAAAAATGCTGATTGAATTGGGCGATGCTTTCGATTTCACCGGCGCGGATTTTCGTGGCTGGTGCAGTGAAGCCGGTTTCAAGCGTTTCGAGATTATTCCGTTAGCGGGACCGAGCAGCGCGGCTATCGCTTATAAATAGCCTATGGGTTAGTTGGCCCTCTTTGCCACCGATCGCTCCCACAAGCCTTTCAGCGTTCGAAAGGACATCTGTGTGATGGTGATCAAGAATATTGGCGACAAGAATATGAAAAATATGCCAACAAATATTCCAAAGATCAGCGCGGCACCGCACTTAACAAAATATCCAAAATCCTTTACGTGCTCGGTCATATCGGGCAAAGAAGCCTGCTCTGGGAAAGGGAAGAATTAACTGTAACGCGTCACTGACAATTTTACAAAATAGCTTGCGGATGGTTCAGCATCGCCGCACCTAGTCGGGCACTACTCCAACATCCTTAAATCATTAGCATAATTGGCCAAGCTGGAGCATTCTCGAAAAGCGCCAGATCTGTCTAATAGAGGCATAACTGTTTATATAACTAGAATTTAGCCGCCAGGCACTTCGCGGCTCAGTCACGGATCAGACGCCGAGAACCTCACGGGAATCGAAAGAGAATATGTATGTTGAAGAATATCTTTTTTAGTATCGCTTTTTCAGTAGCATTTCTGCCGACATTGGCCGCCGCATATGACGCGCCAACTACCTCGAGCAACTATGCCTCGTGTCAGAAGGCCTGCTCCCTGAATGGACTGAGCTGCGTGATACGCTGCCTGCAACAAATCGCGCCGGCACGGCCGCCGCAGACCGACGGCTACACCACGGGAACCTGGTGGGGTGGAGGCGGAGATGATTACAAGCCTAAGTATGACAGGGATCACGGCGGATCGACCGCACGTAATTTCCCGACTGCGCGCCCGTATAATAGTGACTTCTCGGGCAGAAAACGCTAACGCCAATCCTTGCCGGGAGTGTCAAATCCTCGCGAGTCGGTTATCATTTCGCACAATTCATTTAAACGCTGAAGCCACCGCTCGCGTATTTCTCTAGTCGCTAATTCTGGATACATCGTAATAATATCCTGCAATTCTTCCAGCCCCTGCAGGAGATTAAGCCAGCCATTCAAGACATCGATATCATCATGCGAAATCGCGGGCACATAGCTATCACCCTCGATTTCCCTATACACATCTTCGAGGGACAAGGGATCTCGATTGCTGCACCTCACCCCTCTCTCTGTGCGAAGTGATCGCACGTCGTCTTCCGCATCCGTACAAATCCTACCGAGATGATCGGCAACCTTTAGATTCTTAGGATACATTTGTAAAAATGGGCTGTCGTATATCTGGCGCTCGTCGGGCAGAAGAAATTGTCGGCCCATTGGCTGGAACCGTTCGTTCTCTAGTCCTACCGCACGACCCGAAACTTCAATTGCTACGCGCTGTACGCCGTAAAATAAATCAACATCCATCGAGCAAAGCTTAACACGCGCGCGCGGCCTACGATAATACCCTCGCCTCTATCATTGAAAGCCGGCGGCAGCCGGTATGCTAAACAGTTAATCCTGGGCCGGCCGGGGGCTGCGATGACGTTTCTGCTTAAGCTTACATATTCTATGTAAGCCCCTCGGAATAGGCGCCTTTTTCAGGCCTAGGGCATTTAAGGTCTTTAAATGGGTCATTCATCCTAGGATGCTGCTCGATCACCACCTCGCCCGATTGAATGGTGGTGGCGCACATCAAGCGAGCATTATCCGGCGCGCCTTTGTTTTCGAGCACGCGTTGTTCGCGCGGACTAATCCCATTTAAGTTCTCCTTTCCATGCATCACACGAAAAATGCAGGAACCGCAGCTCATTTGCTTACAGGGCATTCCAGTATTTAGCTCGTTCCCGAGCGTATTCAACCTGGTGCCATTATTTACTTCCAGAACGATGCCCGTATCTCTTTGACGAATAACCGCCATAACGTTTCAGCTCTATCTACTTTAACAACCGATTGCCGTACGGCGAGCCCTCTAATTATCGCTAATATATAACATTCGAATCATATAGCAACTGACCCTTCGATATGCCAAGCATCAAAATCCGCCTAAAATATCTATTGATTTTAATCAGTTGCATCACAAGTTCGATACATTATTAGGCTACGTCGTCTAAAGTTTTGGCCATATCTATAAATGAATGGGCTATTAGCCGCTTTCACTAGATTAGGTTTTTCGATGGGTACGCTAATTAGATTCATGCGCCGGTTTCTTTCCTTGCTCTACCGTTTCAATTTGCGGTTCAACGAAGTTACCCTATCCATTCGCCGGCGCGTCTTCTCGGCTATTTTCAAAATCATTTTTGCACTCGCTTCTTTCTTCCTTCTTTCGCACTTGCTGACGGAATTTTCCGCCCCGACTGAGGAGCCCCTTCAGACTCTGGCGACTTCAAAAAGTGGAGAACCGGCTACTTCGGCTTCGCACCGTTCGGGAGGAGTCGAATCCTTCCAGCCGGCTTCTAAGGAGAGTGCTCAGAACGGCATGCTCTTTATGGCAGCTTCAATGTTTCTTATGTTCGGATTAACAATCTCCGCCTGCGACTTTCTCCGTTCGCGCCGCGGTTATCATAAAACGTATCGCAGGCTGGCGCGGTATCAACGGTAAGAGTACCTGACGCTTTTTCTGAGGTAACGCATATCAAGGCTGAAATCTCCGGCGTGTCGGCAGATTACGGTGACGATGTTCAAAGAACTTTTCGACTCTGTTGTTACCTCTTTCAATACATCGCAGTTTGGCGTCGAGTTGCGCCGTATCGCGCGCGAATTCTCTGAATGGACGATCGATTCTCCTCAAACACCAGCGCAGAAATCATCCGAAAGCTCTCGCGAAAAAAGAAGCGCCTGGAGCGCCGACGAGTTCAAATCTTCCGTGTATGCAGCGGTCTTTCACCGACGCCCTTTCAGTGAGCTGCCTCACTCGATTGATATGCAGCCCCTGGGGTATGCGATGAAGCGGCTTAATGAGCAGGCACAAGATGGCAGAGAGTATGGCCGCATGTGCCATATTCGGCTCACCGACCTTCGCTTCGAAATGGGGCCAACGGCTCGCGGCAGCGCTGAATCAGTGGAAATCGCCTATGAACATAATCCAGTAAAACCTCCGGCACTCATGTTTCATACACATCCGCCGCAAAGTTCGAACATTCTCGATCCCTGTCATCTCAGCCCGCAAGACTTCGCTGCATTTTTAAAATCAAATACGTTGGTAGGAAGCATAGTCGTCGCTCCGCGCGCCAACCTGATGGTGATAAAAACAAACAAAACCCCATCATTTGATTCCATCAATCCAGAGTACTGTAAAAACATATTCGACCTGGTACACGCTAATCCTTTGGTGCCGCAAGAAAGGAAATCATCCCGCGCTACACAAGCTATTTGCAAAGGGCTAAACCTCGGTCTCTATGTGCACATGCAGAGTTCGTCAGACTTTATCTTTCATCAAATTAACCTCAAGGGTTAATGTTTCAGAGACCCGATTCATGTCCACGCAGTCCGTCATATATTTCTTCAACAAGTCTGGCTAACGCCAATAACCGACTCTCTTCCGGGAGTAGCGCCGCAAGCCGAAAGGCTGCGTTCGCAAGCAACCGGGCTTCGCGGTGAACCCCAGCGACAATTGCAGTATTGAGAAGCTTCGTAACATCGTAGACAAAGCGTTTAGCGTGATTCTCGGCGTGCTCCGATCCGCTTTCTAAGACCGAGCCCAGCGCATCGACCATCTTATTCGCAGCGTCGATAGAAATCGGGAGAAAATTCGAGTACAGTCTCCCATGACGTTTTCCGCCCGGCATCGTTGACAGCGACGACGCAATCCCCTTGGCTAGCTCGACGCGTGCGCGGTCGAAATCTTTTTGCAGCCCGAAACCGGCAGCCATGTTTCGATGCGCTCGCGAACGTGAGTGGGACGACGAAGGCAGCCACTGAGAAATTATATCTGCGTGCGCGCCCAGTCCACTCGCTGAAAGAACTCCGCACGCGTTAGCAATCGCATTATGATCCGTGGATTTTAGTTCACTTACTGTATGCGCCTCAACGAGCGCGTCGACAAATTGCTTTTTAAGATCATAGGTCGGCAAATGGTCTAGCGTGAATCGCGGGCCGGCGCTGAGAAAAGAAAATGGCTGCGTGAAGAACCGCTTCTCGGGGTTCTCTTCAACGTCTCTTCTCCAGTCATCGAAAAATTCCCTAATTTCTGCGCTCCCTGCCTTACCCTCGGCCATTCGCGAGATGAGCGCGTATAGCTGCGCTAATGTCACGCGTTCTGGCATTTCAAGCCCCTCGGAAAATTGCATCATTACACCCGCCCATTGGTGTCGATTCTCCTCAAAGAGTGATTCAATAAATTTAAAGCGGGCGACGTCATGGCCATCCTCATCGCTCAGTCCCGAAAGATACGCTTCGAACTTTTCCAGTTCCGCACTAATCATCGAATCACAAAGTTCCGGAACATCGCTCCATGCGCTCAATTGCGCGACCATCATCAATTGCGTAGCGGGCCCCTTTGCGTGAATAGTAGTTATCGAGTCGTATAGCTCCTGCGCTTCGAAAAGCTGCCCTCGCGCCACAAGCACATCCATTGCGGCAATCGCCAGACCATCGCGAGTTTCGGACTCCGCATAACCGGCGGCGTCGGTCATTTCGGCATGCAAGGCAAGCGCGCCATTGAGTATTGTAGTAACGTCGCTGCGCGGCGTATTGCGGGTTACTCCGTTGAGTGCGCCTTCATAGACGCACGCTCGCTCATTGAGCGTTGTAAATATCTGGGTAAGCTCCAACGTTTTAAGTGGATTTTTTTCGGCAATGATCCCCGCAACTTCGGTGAGAAGAAGGTAATTCGAATGCTGATCGTCCCGGTACCCGGAGACCGGATCTCTTGACGCGTCATTTACTTTCTCCAATACCCTTTGCGCCAGAGGCAGATTTGACGAATCCAGCGCGGCGCGCACCAATGGTCGCGCATAACGCCGCACAGCATACTCACGTCGATCCAGAGTTAAAACTTCATCCAAACCCGCGATAACTTTTTCACTAAGAATTTGGCTGTCTGCGCCGGCGTCACACTGAATCAGGCTGGCGGCAACCATCGAACAACACGCGAGATAGCGGCTATCGCCGGTGGGGGCGATAGTAAGGTCGCCTGACACCTCGTCGGGCTCCAGCTCTAGGAGACAGGCCTGCTGAACTCCAACCAATGCTCGGTGCAGCAGAAGAACTTCTTCACTTGGGGGCGCGACCGCTTTTTCTTCCGGCCGATAATTCGGAGAATTTGAAAACATACTGCTCGGAGTCTAGCGCTAAAAGGCTCGCTAGCTAACTGAATTTAGGAATAACCGTTTTATGCGGCCTGCGCCATACGATAGCCAACACCTTGCTCGGTTAATATATATCGAGGCTGTGCGGGATCCAGCTCGATCTTCCTTCGTAGCTGCGCCATATATACCCGTAAGTACTGCGTTTGATTCGCGTACGCAGCACCCCACACATCCTTGAGCAATTGCTGGTGTGTCAGAACGCGGCCGGCGTATTTTGCCAAATTTGTCAGTAATTTATATTCGATCGGCGTCAAGTATACGGCACGCCCACCAAGAAACACTACTCGGCGAACAAGATCGATTCTAAGCTCCTGCACTTCAATTATAGCAGGAAAATCATCCGATCTACTCTGGTTCCGATGACGTATTGCGACTCGAATACGGGCAAGCAGCTCGGCCACGCCGAAGGGTTTTGAAATATAGTCATCCGCGCCGAGATCGAGCGCGGCGACTTTGTCCGTCTCCTGACCGCGCGCGGATAGAATGATAATCGGCACTGCACTCCATTGCCGTATTTGAGCGGTTACATCAAGTC
>CAYTAW010000207.1:0-6506 GCA_964435675.1 uncultured Bdellovibrionales bacterium | reverse complement strand
TTATGACATTTAAATGTTTGGTGTACTCCGACACGTACGACCTGCGCTGATCCATTGTAAATATCATGTCGATATGCGCGAATAGCCGAAATCTGATGTTGTTCTTTTTGATTGCTGAGTCCGCGGCCCGTTACTTCACGATATCCAAGTGTGCTGTCGAGGCGGTCAAGACGGCGCAGCTGCGACTCATGGTCGTCCTTTGAGAACGTCACGCTGAGGATGTTTTCGTATGGAAACGATTGCAGCGGCGTAACCATGAGCGGCAAGCATTGGCGCGGAGATTTAACCATCGAAACCGACCTATACACACGGCCGTCTTTGCGGATGATTCCATTTTGCGGATGTTCGATGCTTGTCTCGGAAATTTGATTGCTGAGCAAATCGTTCGGGTCGTAAACCGGGAACGGCACAGTCGTGTTACGGCCGCGACGGAACTTCCCGGATTTGACGCTGCGACGGTTAAGCAGGGGATAGAGAAGATTAATCAATCCCTGGCCGGTTATGCGGCGTGGACGGAAGCCGAGGTCGGCAAGCTTAGAAACTTTACCTTCAATGATTCCGCGGAATTTATTGGCATAGTCGAAGTACTCCGAACGGCGCTGCTGCGCGGTGACGACGACGTTGCCTGAAAAGAGTACCGAGAGCGAGCGCTTAATCTGCGCGAAAAGTCCTTTGGTTGTCCATGCCGGATCGTGCCGGAACGCGCAGATCAAGCGCAGCTGACGAGGGCGGCGGTGAAGATGATCGGAGCGAGACGAATGCTGCAGCATTCTCAGCCAGCGACGCGCCATCCACCCGGCGGGCCCGCGTAGCGGATAGGTATTCATCGAGCGATGAATAAGTGTATCGACGTCGAAGGTGGTTATCCAGCAGAACTGAGCGCTGATCGTGTGATCAAGGGAGTCGAGTAATTCTTGAATTTGCGCGCAAAGATGAAAAGCTTCGGCATCAGAAACTTTGGTAATCAGCAGAGGCTGCAGTTCCCATACTGACCAAATCGACGCGTCGCTGTGAATAAAGAGCTCTGACTCTTCATCGTATTTGGCAAACGGGAGCAACTGATTAAAGATTGTTTCGTCTTTGAAGAGCCGCTCGCGGGTGATTCGGTTGATGCTCATGTCTTAACCTTTTAAAAACCTTTCTCGATAACTGCCTAGTTCAAAAGTGCTGGATCCGGATTCGCAAGTTCTGGACTTGGCTTCAGAAGCTCTGGATTAGGAAGCGCTTCCGCAGCCTCACCTTCAGTCGCTAAAAACCTGATTTCGCGGTTGTGGTGATCCACGATAGTCGAGATGTCTGCGACTTTCGCGATTTTCTTGGCGAGTTCATCAACCGTGCCCAGCGCTGTAAGCGTAATCTTCTTGTCAGCTACCGAGCTTGCACAATAGCTCGAATAACGCGACGTCTCACCAAGAATACGCGCGGCATCTTCGAGGGATGCGTCAGTCAGTTCGAAATGAATTACCGGCAAAATCAGCGGTGCGGTGCTGCGATAGGTGCGTGCTACCGGAATCGGGGCAGGTAAATAGGCGAGTCGCGTGCGCTTGTACACGGGCTGCGGATCGTAACGGCGCACGCTTACGCCGAATACCTTTCGTTCGGAATCGACCGGAGCGTGGCGCGAACAGCCGAGGAATGCGGCTGCCAGCAGCGCTGCGGCGCCTGCCCGGAAAAGAATGATTGTCGATGTCCGCGTACTCATCTCAAATCCTACTGATTCGTTGTTTCGTCAGCGTATACAAAGGGAACATTAGAAGCCGAACCCTTGTTGGAGTCGCGCAACTGACGTTCGAGATCGAATGCGTCCGTAAGCGCCCACTGATCGTCCTTCACTTTGAGATAGTAGTAGTGCGCTGGAACAAGGTCACCGTGGGCGCTCAAGTGATCCGGAACCCACATTAAGCGCACGACCGCTGGATTGATTACCGGGTTAACCGGCTGCGGATCGTGAGCGCGCTGATAACTGGCCATAGACTCGAGCGCAGCGCGTGCGCGCACCCCGGAAGTTCCGCCGCTGCCGCCGCCGCTGATGGCATGATCGTTGCGTTCGCCTTTGAGCGCAGTTTCGGTTGGTGGTTCGTAGAATGGATTAAGAATATTTCCTACGGTGCCACACCCCATCGTGCTGGCAATGCTCAGCAGCAGGGCCGCCCGGGTTATTTTAACTAAAGAACCTTTCAAAACCTTTTTAATAACGATTACGTCTAGTTATTCGATACCTGCGATTGCGCTGTGTTCCGGGTCTTGTGAGGAATACAGGTCTGCAATACTCACTGATCGGGAGAAAACGGCCGTTGCTTCACGTCCTGATAATACTTGTACGACTGGAACGAGCGCTCCGACGCGCTGCTGAATCAGGTTCGCATATACGCGAGCTGCCTGAGAAACGCCCTGTCCAGCGGCGAATTCCATCGTATCGCCGGTTACCATGGCCGTAGAACCGAGGGCACCCTGGTTGGTTACCGTTAAATTCGACGCTGACAGGCCCTGACCGAAGCCTTGGAGAGCGCCGGCGAAACCCGCTCCGCCGATTGCTTTGCCGATTGGGTCGATTAGAATTCCTTCCATGCCGCGGACGCCGTCCTCTCCGACTACCCAGCCGTCAACCGGCACTACCTTGCGGCGGCCGTCATTGAGGCGAATGTTCATGCTCGTTAAGCGGAAGAGGGCACGTGAATCAGTCAATGAACCTTGGGCGGCGGCTACCAGACGCGCTTCGCCGAGAGGGAGCTGTGAATTGTCCGGACCCATAACGTCGCTTACGAGCTGGAAGACAACCGGATAAGGAGTGCCGTCAGTCGGCGCGTTTACACCCGCGAGTAGCTTGATACGCACTGAATCACCGGCGCCGATAAATGCTACTTTTTCTTTCTCAGGAGCTGGTGGAACGTCAGGAGTTGTTGCCTGGGTACCGAATGTTTCGATCGTATCGGGAGTGGTTTCAAGGCCCGCGGCATCTGTTCCGGTTGCGGTTCCCGGTTCAAAGCCGGGCGCGGTGCCGCTGCCGAGACTCTCGATTTCGCTCATGCGCTCGAGAATTTTACGGAAAATTTCAGTGCTCGAAAATTGAAAGTCGTCGAATTTTTTATCTTGTTCATCTAAACGTTGATGAATGCGGCGAACTTCGCCCTTGGTGTTTTCGAGATCGGTACCGAATGCGCGTACGATATCGTTATAGGCTTCATCGGTAGAGCTGGTGCTGCCGATTTCTTCTTCTTCTCGCTGTACGATTTGCCGTTGTTTCGGTGTTGCGAAAATTGCCCAGCAGACCATGATTATGGTGAGAAAGGCGAAAAACTGCGCTTTCTTGTCCTTCTGCAACAGCAGTACAAGGTCCTTTAACTTCTGGTTCATAACACTACCTCTTGCAAAACCTTATCGCGTTCCGTCAATTACCGCGGACGCGTTACGATATACACCTTCGAATCATGCTTTCCTGAAAGCTGCTCTTCGATATTCATTGGACGGGGCGAAAGCTCCCAATTCTGAGCGGCAATCGCGCGCGTGCCGTCTAGTCTAAACGATGCTGGATTGAGCTTCTGCGATTGATCCAGTAGATTTTTGGTGTCAATCACATAGCCCCAGAGATTCGGCCCGATGAATATGCGATCAATCTTCGCTTCGAGGGTACCGTCGTTCAGGACGGTCTGTCCTTGGTAGCGCGTCGTCTCGCGATACCCTGGGATTGAACCTTTGCCGAATTCAGCAACGAGCATCATCTCGCGCATCAAGCCGGCCACGTGGGTCGGCGGAGCTTTTGAAAGTGATTTCTGGTCAATCGGCGCGCCGTCTTCTTCGCCCGAGAGAATCGAGTGCGAGCCGTCTTCAATGCGTATTACGTCATCTCGATCTTTACCTTCGCCCGAGCGCTCCACTCGTAACGAGTACGAACGGCCGTCTTTCAAGCGCACGATAATCGCTTCGCCGTCGGTGGGCAGACGTTCCGTTGCGTAGACAATTAAGTCTGTGTCTTTTTGATCGATTGAAAGCGATGAGCCCTTTTTCTTGAATCCGCCAGAAACGTCGCCAGGGAACTGTACTTGAGTCGGTTCGCCGGGTTTAACGTAGATCGTTACCTCGCTGTTCTTGTATTCAATGTCGCGGGCAAATGCACCATCCGGAAGCGCAGTGCTGCCAAGCGCCACAGCGGCAATCAAGCAGCCATTCAGAATTTCTTTTGCAAACCTCATAACAACCTCTCTAAGACAAAGACTCGTCTATTAATTTCGCGTCTCGTTCTGCAAGAACGCGTTCTTTATTACGATACCGTATGGATTTAGATAGTGCCTTGGGACCGTGGTCATCGTGATGCGGTAGCTGCTCTTTACCGGCTCGATTTGTTTTCCACTGACGTACTTTTCACGCTCACCCAAGAACGTAACGACGACGTCGTCATCGATGCGCTCAATCTGAGTTGCGGTCGGATCAATAAAGTAAAGCTGCGTGCGGCTCGTTGCCTGAATCGTCTTCAGCTCGTGATTTAAGATATCTTCACGATACTTGGAAAGGTACGGTTCGACTAACATCTCTTCGGCGCGCTTGAATTGGCGTGGCGCCACGGCTGATTGATAGCTCGCGATTAAGTTCACGAACTCTGTTGCTGCTTCGATAAATTCGCTGTCAGGAATCGCTTCAGCAAGATATTGGCCCGGCTGCGGCTTAGGAGGAACATTGACGATCGTTTGACGCGTATTCCACAAATACATGGCCAATACGACACTCAATGCAGTCGCCGGGATTTGCAGCAGCGCGATGGCGCGCCACAAAATCGCTTGGTCGCGATAGCCCTCCCAAAGGCGAATTGTATCGCTCTCTTTCTTGATCTCTCGTACCGAGGCGCCTTGGACAAGTTGTGCGGTTGATTGTCGTGCCATTAGTATCTCCTAATTCTCATTGTCCGGTTTCTCGGTCTCAAAAATCTCATCGAGGCCGAGTTGAATAAAATTGCAGTCGCGGGAAAGTTCGCGCAGCGGTGCGCCGCTCCAATAAGGCTGTAAGGCTGCAGGCGTCGGAATATCCGGCGGATCAAAACCAATTGCGCTCATAACTGCGTTGCGCAATCCGCGCACATCGTCGGGATAGCGTCGGCGGTTGGTCGCGAGCGTTAGAGTGGTGGTAATCATAATTCCGATTAAAAGCGGACCGTACTGAGCAGGCTTATTAAAAAAGCTGCTGGCGAGCACGAGCGCAACGAAGCCCGACATCCATTCGAAAATGGTGGCACCCGCGAAGGTCCAGTCTTCGTTTAATCCAGGGATTGTTTCGCCGTTATCCATATAAAATATCTAACCGGTAAAAAACCTTACCTCTTTATCCGCAGCCCAGGTCAGTGTGCTTCACCTAAGAGTCTCGGATCTCCAGTAAATTTAACTCCCGTATTGCTTGCGCGGGGTTGCGGGTCGAGCACGTGCTCGAGCTCCTGCGAGCGGTTAACCAGTGTTCCACGGAATTTGGCGGTATCGAGCAATGTGTTTGCGTTAGCCGCCTTCATACCAAGATCAAATTCGCGAATTGCGGCCAGAAGATAGAGGCGCGCGCGGCCATAATGGGCTACTGCGGTAGTGAGCCGGTCACCCGAGGCGCGTTCGATCGTTATTGTTTCTTCGGCGTTTGATATAGCTGGCAGCGATGTGCTCGCGAGTGCCAAAATCAGGAAAAAGGCACGTAAATTCATAAACATAGGTGCACTCCTTAAAAAACCTTTAGCGCCAGTAACGCTACTGGCTTTCATAGAGGGTTATGGAGGATTTTCCTGCGGTGTAGCTCTAATTTACTCACTTTTTTATATTTGTAAGGGGGTGAAGCAGACCGCGGCCGATCATAGATACGGGGGATGGTGGCCCTTCGACAGGCTAAGGGCACCGGTCTGGTTCGAAGCGTGAAATCGCTTGCCGTGGCGAGCAAAATGCCGTGCGGAAGCGCTTCGGTAGCGAGGGCCGCGCGTATAGCACTGCCTTGTATTCGGTTGCCACGAAAGGTACCATAAACAGTTGAAAGGGTTATTAAAGGTTCTGATTGAATAAGTCTGCTCTCGACAAAATATCGGCAGCTCAACAGGAAGAGTTCGTCAAACTGCGCTCGCGCAAATGGCGAAAGGGCAGGCTTCTTTTCCTGCTATTCGGTATTTTCTTTATCCTATCTATTACGGTATCCAGCGTGCCCAGCGCCCTCAAAGGACGGGAAGGTCTCGAGCGCGCCCGTCAGGAGCTCCTTGCCGGCGCTGGTGAGTGGCGGGGGGATTTTAGCACCGCACAACGTTCGTACGCCGCCTGGCTCAACCATCACGGACTGGAACTCGAGCGCCGGCTTTTTAGCCAAGCATCGCAGATTCTTTTTGTTAGTGCCTCGAGCGCCGGTACTGCTGAGACTTTCTTTTCTAATCTTTTGGTCACTGTTCATTTTTCGCTGCTCCGAATCTCCTTCGTGCTCGTTGCGTGCTGGCGAATCTGGCTCATCGGGATCGTCTTAGCCGCTGTGTACGTTTATCGCGGTTGGCGGGCCTACGG
>CAYTAW010000206.1:836-6524 GCA_964435675.1 uncultured Bdellovibrionales bacterium | reverse complement strand
TCTCCGGTCCGAGCAGAGTGTCGACACCGGGAAATTTCTGGAATGGGAATACGCAGGCCTTCACCGAGCAATAGGGTAGCGTTCTTGGAATCTTCAGCTTGAGATCCTTAAGCTTTCTTCCCGCCATCAGACGGGCAGCAACTTTCGCCCACGGAACTCCGGTGGTCTTGCTGACAAACGGTACGGTTCGAGAAGCGCGCGGATTCGCCTCAAGAATGTAAATCTTCTCGTCGCTTGTGACCGCGAATTGAATATTCATCAGCCCGACCACCTTGAGCCTGGTTGCAATCATGAGCGCCTGGCGCTTTAACTCAGTTACGACCTCTTCGGAAAGCGTCGGCGGCGGCAAGCAGCAGGAACTATCGCCCGAGTGGATGCCCGCGCGTTCAACGTGCTCCATTACTCCTGCGATTACCGAATCGGCGCCGTCTGAAACGGCATCGACATCGACTTCAATTGCATTATCAAGAAAGCGATCAAGAAGTACAGGACGGTCATGTGATACTTCAACGCCCTCGTGCATATAGGAGACGATCTCTTGTTCCGAATAAACCACGCGCATTGCGCGTCCGCCGAGAACGAATGACGGCCGTATCATGAGCGGAAAACCAAGTTCGCGAGAACGTGCTAATGCCTCCTCAAGTGAACGCGCGGTCGCTCCCTCAGGCTGCCGTAATCCGAGTTCGGCAATAAGCGCATTAAATCGCTCGCGATCCTCGGCGATATCAATCGACTCGACTGAGGTGCCGATAATCGGCACTCCCAGTTTGCTCAGCGGCCCGGCGAGTTTGAGTGGTGTCTGTCCGCCGAATTGAACAATAACACCGTCCGGCTTCTCGCGATTTATAATTCCCAACACAGACTCGAGCGTAAGCGGCTCGAAATAGAGGCGATCACTGACGTCATAGTCCGTCGAAACGGTCTCCGGATTGCAGTTCACCATGATCGTTTCAAAACCTTCCTCTTCGAGCGCAAAGACGGCGTGTACGCAGCAGTAATCAAATTCGATTCCTTGGCCGATACGGTTAGGGCCGGAGCCCAAGATCATGATCTTTTTTCTTGTCGTCGGTAGGGCTTCATCGCCGCGATCAAAAGTCGAATAGAGGTACGGTGTCGACGCAACGAACTCAGCGGCGCAGGTATCGATTGCTTTATACGATGGCCGGATACCGAGCGCCTCGCGGGCCGCACGGAACTCGTCCTCTTTTACTTTTAGTAACTGAGCGAGACGGCGGTCAGTGAAACCCTCTCGCTTTAATGTTAGCATGAGTTCGGGGTCAATGCTCTTAAGCGTGCTCTTCTCGATTTCATTCTCTCGCTGCACGATAGCTTCGATCTCTGAAAGAAACCACGGATCGATTGCGGACTCTTGATTGATCTGCTCGACCGTGGCTCCCGAGCGAAGGGCTTCAGCCAGGAACCAGAGGCGGTTTGCTCCGGTCACTCCGCACATCTCGAGTATTTCGCGTTTGCCGAGATCTTTAATAAGTCGTTGGCGATCAAACCCATAGGTGTCCAGCTCCATAGATGAGATCGCTTTTTGCAATGCCTCTTGGAAGGTGCGGCCGAACGAGAGAACCTCACCCACCGATTTCATTTGCGTCCCCAGGGTTGTTTCCGCTAACGGGAACTTTTCGAAATTGAAGCGCGGAATTTTGACAACGACATAATCGATTGAGGGCTCAAAACAGGCCGGGGTTAGCTTAGTTATGTCATTGGGGATTTCGTCGAGCGTATATCCAACTGCAAGCTTTGCGGCGATCTTTGCAATCGGAAAACCAGTCGCTTTAGACGCGAGCGCCGAACTGCGTGAGACGCGCGGATTCATCTCAATAACGATGATTCGGCCGGTCTCGGGATTCATCGCGAATTGCACGTTCGATCCTCCCGTGTCCACGCCGATACGACGCATTACTTTGATGGCCGCGTCGCGCAATAGCTGGTATTCTTTGTCCGTAAGCGTTTGAATCGGCGCGACGGTAATCGAATCGCCCGTATGGACGCCCATTGGGTCAAAGTTTTCAATAGAACAGACGATTACCACGTTGTCCTTGAGGTCGCGCATCACTTCGAGCTCAATCTCCTTCCAGCCGAGCAGCGATTCCTCAACGAGCACCTCGTGGTTCGGACTGCAAGAAAGTGCGTACGCGACTTTTTGGCGCAGCTCGCTCGGCTGACGGACAATTCCGCCGCCGGTTCCGCCGAGAGTCCGGGAGGGCCTGAGAATTAGCGGGTATCCAATCTTATCGACCAATGCTTCCGCTTCAGCGACACTTCGCGCGACGCCGCTGCGCGCCGACTCGAGGCCGATTTCATCCATGGCCTGCCGGAAGAGCTCACGGTCCTCAGCGGTTTTAATAGCTTCGATATTTGCGCCAATTAAGGTACAGCCGTACTTTTGAAATGTTCCCCGCTCCTCCAGCTCCAGCGCAACATTCAGCGCCGTTTGCCCTCCCATAGTTGGCAGAACCGCGTCGGGGCGTTCACGCTTGATCACTTCTTCTACAAAATCGGCCGTAATCGGTTCGATGTAGGTGCGATCGGCGAACTCGGGATCGGTCATAATCGTGGCCGGATTCGAGTTGACGAGAATTACTTTAAAGCCTTCCTCCTTGAGCGCCTTTATGGCTTGGGTGCCCGAGTAATCGAACTCGCACGCTTGCCCAATAACGATTGGACCTGAGCCAATCAGGAGAATCGACTTGATATCTGTACGTTTTGGCATCGCTGCGAAACTCCTTACTGAACGACGTTTTCGAAAAATCTTCTAAATAGGTAGCGAGAATCATGCGGACCGGGTGAAGCCTCGGGATGGTACTGCACGCTGAAAATCTTCTTCTCGGGAACTTCGATACCCTCAACGGTTTGATCGTTGAGATTGATATGCGAAACCTGAACCGAGCTGGGCAACGAACCGGCATCGACAGCAAAGCCGTGATTCTGAACCGTGATCTCGACGCGCTTCGTGCGCAGATCCATCACCGGATGATTTCCTCCGCGATGTCCGAATTTAAGCTTATAGGTCTTACCGCCGAAGACTTGACCGAGTATTTGGTGCCCCAGGCAGATACCGAATATGGGGAAGCGGCCGACCAACTCTTTGACCGTAGCAACGATAAATCCGAGCGTTGCCGGATCTCCGGGGCCATTCGATAGGAAAAGTCCGTCTGGCTTCTGAGCTAGGATGGTCTTGGCGTCCGAAGTAGCCGGCATCACCGTTACCCGAAAGCCGACATCGATGAGAAGTCTAAGGATGTTGTATTTAATGCCGCAATCGAGAGCGACCACGTGGGGTCGATTGCAGAGCTGCTCTTCGCTCAGCTGGGCATCGGCAGATGAGCCGTCACGCTTCAAGCGCCAGGCGCCCTCATTCCACGAATAAATCTCTTTGCAGCTTACCTGCTGCACGTACTCCTTGCCTTCCATCGATCCGGCTTGGCGCGCTTTATCGACAAGGTCATCAGTATTAATTGAATCTCCGCAAGCCATGGCACCCATCTGCGATCCGTTATCGCGGAGGTGAGAAACTATTTGCCGGGTATCGACTCCCGAAACACCCATCACGTCGCGCTCACGGAGGTACTCCGGAAGGCTCTGTGTGGCCCGAAAGTTCGAAACGCAGCGGCTAAGCTGGCGAACAACGAGTCCTTCAGCAAATACCTGGGTGCTTTCATCATCTTCCGGATTACAGCCGACATTTCCGATATGTGGCGCGGTGAAATTCATTATCTGACCAGCATAACTCGGGTCAGTCAGGATCTCTTGATAGCCAAAGAGCGATGTGTTGAAAACCATTTCGCCGACAATTGCTCGATCAACGGAGCGGGACGCGCCGAACGCCGTGCCGTAAAAGATCTTCCCGTCCGCCAACGCGATGACGGCCTTTTCGGTAACTTCCTTACCTTTTCGCTTCATGAACCAACTCTCCTTTGAGTACTTTTAAGTCGCCATCAACGAAAACCATCTCAGCCCGACCAATCATCTCCCGGTCGAGAAAGGGAGAATTGAAGCTGATTGAGCGCGAACTTTGACGATCGAAACGCCAAATCTGTTCAGGGTTAATGACCGTTACATCCGCCGCGGCGTTTACCGAGAGGCTTCCGCCGCCGATCGAAAAGCAGCGCGCCGGGCCCGTCGAGAGCAGCTCGATTGCCCGCAGCGGAGTAATAACTTCGCGCTTAACAAAATCGAGCATCAAAGGAAGGCTGGTTTGCAAACCGAGTATTCCCATACTCGCTGATTGGAACTCCACCTGCTTAGTGTCGTCCTCGTGTGGCGCATGATCGCTGGCAATTGCGTCAATAGTCCCGTCCTTAAGACCGGCAATAAGCGCCGCGACATCCTCATGACCGCGCAGCGGCGGACTCATTTTGTAATTCGTATCGTATTCTCCGATATCATTTTCGGTAAGTGTTAAGTGGTGCGGTGTAACCTCGGCGGTTACCGCGATACCGTCATTCTTGCCGCGTCTGACCAGTTCGACACCGCGCGCAGTGGTAACGTGACAAATATGAACCTTGCCGTTAAAGGCGCGGGCAAGCTCGATATCGCGGGCAATCATCACTTCTTCTGCGACTTTCGGCCAGCCAAGAAGACCCATGCGGTGCGAGAGCGGCGACTCATTCATACAGCCGGCACAGGAGAGATTCTTATCCTCTTCGTGGCAGCTGATCGTGAGCCCATGCACCGAGGCCCATTCGAGGGCTCGGCGCATTAATCCCGAGTTTGCCACCGGCTCGCCGTCATCCGAGAAGGCGACGCAACCGGCGTGAAATAGTTCGGAAAGCGGCGAGAGCTCGACACCTTTCAAGCCAATCGAGACTGAACCGATGGGAAGAACGCGTGCGAGATTCGCCGCGCGCGCCTGTTGTAGAACAAATCTTGTGATTTCGGCGTTGTCGTTTGTCGGACGCGTATTCGGCATTGCGCAAATCGTGGTGACTCCACCGAGCACCGCAGCCTGCGAGCCGGTAAGAACTGTCTCCTTCCACTCAAAGCCGGGCTCGCGTAGATGAACGTGAATATCGATCAAGCCGGGAACAACCCAGCATCCCTCAGCGTCATACGCTTGGTCGACGTCCTTGTCTTTAACTGAACCGGGTCTCTCGAGTCCGCGCACCTTGCCCGCCTCGATTACAACATCCAGTTTCTCGCTGCGATTATTTGCAGGATCAATTACAGTGCCACCGCTGATAACTATTCGAGACATTCTTATGCCGGTCCTCCCGCCGAGACTGAAAACAAAACCGCCATTCGAACGGCAACGCCGAAGTTAACCTGCTTGGCTACGAGAGATCGGTGACCATCGACGACTTCGCTGCTTACCTCGATTCCTCGGTTAATAGGGCCCGGATGAAGCACTACGCTGTCCGGGGCCCAATCGCGAAGACGCTTTTCATTAATGCCATATTCACGCGTGTACTCTTCGAGCGAAGGGAGAAAATTATCGGTTTGTCTCTCCTTTTGAAGACGCAGGCACATAACCACGTCAGCGCCCTCAATGCCTTGGCGGAGGTTTGAAAAGACTTTTACCGTAGAGCCGTACGCTCCGTCCGCTTCAAACTGCGGTGGAACAAGGGTCGGCGGCCCAACCAGATGCACCCTATTTCCCAGGAGCTGATGCGCAAGAATATTGCTGCGCGCGACGCGCGAATGGCGGACGTCCCCGACAATAGCGATAGTCTTTCC
>CAYTAW010000206.1:0-826 GCA_964435675.1 uncultured Bdellovibrionales bacterium | reverse complement strand
TCTTTCCTTCAAGATCGCTCCCTTTCTCACGAAAATGAGCACGGAGCGTTACGCAGTCGAGAAGCGCCTGCGTCGGGTGCTCGTGCATTCCGTCACCAGCGTTAATTATCGAACAGCGCTCGAGGTGTCGCGCCAATAGATGCGGAGCACCGCTCTGCGCGTGCCGCACCACCAATATATCTGGATTCATCGCTTCGAGATTGCGCGCCGTATCGAGAAGTGTTTCGCCCTTCTTGACTGAGCTGTCGGCACCGACGTTAATCGTGTCCGCAGAAAGCCATTTTCCGGCAATTTCAAAACTGACGCGAGTGCGTGTTGATGCTTCGAGGAAAACGTTTATTATTGTCTTGCCGCGAAGCGCCGGCACTTTCTTAATATCACGCGCGCCGACCTCAGAGAAATGATGCCCATTATCGAGCAGCGCCACTAGCTGCTCTTTGCTCATTCCTCGTATGCCTAGCAAATGACGCGGCATTAATCCCCTTACGACCTCTTCACGACATAGGCGCCGTCCTGATACCCCATTTCCGAGAGACGCACGCGCACAAATTCCTGCTTTTGGCTCGGGATGTTCTTCCCAACGTAATCAGGGCGAATCGGAAGTTCGCGGTGCCCGCGATCGACAAGCACGGCGAGCTCAACTTGTGCCGGGCGTCCAAAATCGATAATTGCGTCGAGCGCCGCGCGAACCGTTCTGCCGGTATAGGCCACGTCATCGACTAAGATTATTCGTGCTCCATTAATCGGAAACGGAAGATCGGTTCCTTTGAGCGTTGGCTGCGCAAGAGAGTGCGAGAGGTCGTCGCGATAGAGCGTAATGTCGATG
>CAYTAW010000205.1:3672-6550 GCA_964435675.1 uncultured Bdellovibrionales bacterium | reverse complement strand
GGGCGCCGGATTCGATTTGCGATAACAGATAATCGAGTTCTCGGCTATCGGCACAGCGCGACATAATAGTCTCCGGGTGTTCGCGTATCCCGTTTCGCATCAGCGCACCGCCCACGCCGATCGTATTCGTCACGAAGCAGGGTACAATCGATATGCCGTGCCGTTGAGCCGAATCGAGAACAATATCGAGATTTTCCCATGAACCGATCAACTGAGTAGGGTGATACGCGTCGGTGGAAAATGTCGATGCGCCTACCCAATCCGGCTTTAGAGAATCGTATCCTTTCCAAGACTTTGGCGCCCAGTGATCGATCCAAAGCTTCGAGAAAGCGGTCGCCTCCCACATGCCGATCACGTAGAGCGCGGTTATCCCCTGGAGGCGCGAGCGCTGAAAATCCTTTTCCAGCTTCGGGTTTACTTCTCCATCTATTACCGCACCGCCCGAGAAAAGCGTAGCGGCGTGAATTGTGCGCATTGACGCAATCGGATTTGTTCCGTCGTACGGGAGCAGCAGTTTTTCGGGGTGGGTAAGAGAATTGGAGGCTATCGGACCAGCGCTGAATGAAGCTCTTCCCAACTCACTTGCTGAGTCATTACGGCTGAGCTCCGTTACTGCTACATTCATGCGGAAACCTGGGGGTCTGCTGAAATAAGGGGCAAATAAAACGCTAGCATGAGTCAAATGCTCAGCGTAGTCGTAAAATGCCGGGCGGAATTGGTATTCAAAAATACAAGCAACGCACTAACGCGCCGAGATATTATGGTTGAAAGCCAAGAATTTATTTTTATTGTTTACGAGTTAAGATTAATTTTATGAACTCCTTGCTTTCCTGCGACTGTATGAGCCGGCTGACGCCTAAGTACCCAAGCGAGAAGATTGCCCCGCAGAAAACCACTCGTATTAGCGGAATTGGAAAAAAGGGAGCGATGTACCAAGTGCCCGCAGCCGCGGCGGAGGCAGCCGTTATCGCGCGCGAGGTGGCTATAGTAAATCCATCCCAATTAATTCCGTCCTCACAGGCAGAAACCGTGAATAATAGCGCGAGCATCGAGACCGCCGCCGCAAGACTAGATGCTGCTGCGAGGCCGACATGCCCGTACTCATTGGCGACCGGCAGTAGGGATAGAAGGAAGTGTTGAATTGCGGCCAACGCCGATGAGAGAAAGGAAGCGTCGGCTCCGTGAATTTCTCCCATCAGAAGTAGGCTCGCTGCAATGTTCACGCACAAAGTTAAACAGCCAATCACTGTCGGTGTTATGGTATCTCTTCGCGCCATGCGCGCGCGAACCAGAAGCGATTGGCAGCTTACCATCCAAATTCCCAATGATAGGGCGCGAATTGCGGCGGCGGTCATTTTGGCGGCGTAGGCATCGAAAGCGCCCCGTTTGAAGAGAACGGAAACCAATTCACCGGCGAATAGAAATATGAAAAAAGTCAGCGGAATTAAGATAAAACTGGTGAAGCGCAGTGAGTTGATCAAGTTAGTGCCGAAAGACTGACTATTTTTTGCCGCGGCATTTTCAGAGAGCGCTGGCAGCAAGACCGACCCGAGCGCGATCGAGAAAATTCCAATCGGGAGCTGCACGACGCGGTCGGCGTAGAAAAGCCAGGAGACAGCACCCGGCTCGAGCAGTGATGCAAGCACCGTTGCGGTAAAAATTATAATTTGATAAATCGTCGCTCCGAGCAGCGCCGGACCCATCAGTGCTAACAGTTCGCGAACGAGAGGCGTGGAGTTTCTAAAGCCAAACTCAAGTTTAAGCCCCGCGCGGCGTAGCGTCGGAAGCTGAAAGAGTACCTGAATTGCGCCGCCGGCAAAGACGGAGACGCTGAGCACGACTACGCCAAGTCGTTGCTCAAAAAACGCGCTGATAATACCTCCGAAAATCAACACCACGTTCATGATTGACTGCGCGGCCGCGGCCGCGCCAAACGACTTGAGACTTGTCAATGCGCCATTGAACATCGCGATGAGGCTGACAAAGATAATGTAGGGCAGCATAATCCGCGTTAAAAGGACGCAGAGTTCTCGTTCGGGGGCGGGAAATCCGGGCGCAATCAGCGATACAAGCGCGTCGGCAAAGATGACGCCGGCAATAGTTAGCACAATAGTCACCGCCGTGATGAATGTCGCGACCGAACGGAATGCACGCTGCGCGGCGTCGGGTCCTTTTTTAATTTCCGTCGTAAATATCGGCACGAATGCGGCGCTCATCGCTCCCTCGGCGACGAAGCTGCGTAGTAGATTGGGTATGCGGAATGCGACGAAGTAGGCGTCAGCCAGAGCTCCGGCTCCAAACACATGAGCAACAATTAAATCACGGAAAAATCCGAGGATTCGGCTGAGTACGGTAAGAAGCGAGGTTATTGCGGTGCCTCGAATTATCTGCTTTGAGCTGAATTCTTCGCTCAATCGATTCCTACCGGAACATAAAACTTCGCGCTACGCGATACAGATCCGATTCTAAATCGACGCGCCGAGAGCGGATCGTGCCGTCTTCTTGGAGCATATGTTCGAGTCGCTCGAATCCGAGCGTATCGAAATCACGGGTGACCATAATTCCGCTCTGGCCTTCGAGGATGTGCTTGACCGCGCCGTAACCCAAGAACTTTGTGTATTCGATGTCGAAGGATACCGGACGGTGACAGCGCAGCTCGTAGCCGATGTTCTTGGTGATTAGCTTACAGTCGATGTTCGCTTCCTTGGTGCGGGCGCGCAGTGATGGGAGGATGACTTCGCCCAGTTCAACCTGAGAATATTCGAGGCGGCCGAGCGGATCGCGGGCGCACGCCTTCAGGACCGTACTTTGATCCGGATCAATGCAGTCGAGCACCCCTTCGGCTACAATTGCCACGCCGTATTCTTTTCCCATCTCG
>CAYTAW010000205.1:0-3662 GCA_964435675.1 uncultured Bdellovibrionales bacterium | reverse complement strand
GCGGCGCTTGATCACATTGAAAATCGTGTCCGACACTTCGTTGGGAGAAACTTTTCGGCCGGCGAATTCTTCTGGAATGATGGTCAGCGTCGCCCCCGAGGCGAGCCCCAGGCCCAGTGCGAGAAACCCTGCTTTGCGCCCCATACTGGTCACGATGAACCAGCGCCGCGTAGTTTTTGCGTCGACCATCAACGTGTCGATGATTTCTGTGCCGACGTAGCGCGCCGTTTCGAAGCCGAAACTCGGGTATTGGTTCGGAAGGATTAAGTCGTTATCAATCGTCTTTGGAACATGCACGACTTTTAGATCGGGATGGTTTTTTGAGAGCCAGTAGCTCAAAAACGCAGAGCCTTCGCCGCCAATTACGACAAGCTTATCGATATTATTTTCACTCAACGCGCGTACAAACGCGTCGCGCGACTGTGGATTGGTGAACGGATTGTGCCTCGAGGTACCGAGAATGGAACCTCCCGTGTTGTATACGCGAGAGACCATATCAGTTGTCAGTGGAACGATTGCGTCTGGTTCCCCGCTCGCAATCCCTTTGAATCCATGGCGAAGGCCTTTAACCGTGTAGCCAGAATTTTCGGCGTCAATTACGACTGAGCTGATTACGCAGTTAATTCCCGGCGCAGGACCGCCACTAACCACTATTCCAAAAGACTTCTTTGAGGACACCTGCCACTCCCGGATAATGCGTAATAATCGAGTCGGGAGCGTAACATAAAGGTATTTCTATTGAAAGATAGGGGGATTAGCTTGTGCTGTTGAGTTGAGCCTAATGACAAAAATTTGAATCGGCGATCGCATTGGTTTATTGTGATCAGCAAATGTGGCCGCGGCGTAGGCAGGATAGGGGCTGGACATCGGCGCTAACTCCCTGTAACTTAAAATAACTTAAAGTGGAATCTTCCCTGGATTTGTAGGGTCAAATGGCGGAATCAGCGCTTTCTCATAACTTTGAGCTTCAGTTGGACATGTTTGACGGTCCAATTGACCTTTTGCTCCATCTGGTAAAGCAGAACGAGCTTCCGCTTGAAAAGCTTTCTCTGGCTCAAGTTGCCACCCAGTATTTTGAGTACCTCGAACGTATGCGCCACTTCGATTTGGAAGTTGCGGGCGAATACCTTGTGATTGCGGCGACTCTTGTGTCGCTTAAATCGAGCATTATTCTAAATGACCCGGTCGAGTTGGTTCTCGACGACGATGGGCAGATGGTAAATCCTCACGATATTTTACTGCAGCGACTTCGTGAAGCGGCCATCTATCGTGACGGCGCTGATCAGCTCGGGCAGCGCAAGCTTTTAGGCATCGACGTCTTCGACGCTCCACAGTCAATGAGCCGCGTCGACGGTGTTACTATTACCTATAAGCCGCACGACGTGATGCTGCTCGGTGAGGCGTTTCGCAAGATCCTAAAAAAAATCAAAGATACACCGCAGTACTCGGTGGTGCTCGAATCGGTTTCAGTTGTCGAGCGCATGATGAGCATTCTCGATATTTTGAAGAACGAGCCGGGGGGAGTTGAATTCTCCCGTTTGATTACCGACCAAACGAGCCGGGGGGCGGTTATCGGCTCGTTTGTTGCGATGCTCGAGCTGTGCAAGCGTCATGTAATTAAAGTTAAGCAAGACCAAATCTTCGAATCCATTATCGTGGTGCTCGCTGCGGGCGATTTTGATCCGCAGAAATTTTACGGGGATGGAGAACTGGAGTCGGAATTCGATCAGGTTCCGGAGGGCGCAATCGTAAACGCGTAGGTTGCATTTGGGGGTGTAGTATCTGTGACTGAAAATATTAAAAATAACATCGAAGAGGCGGCAAATGCTGAAGAAGTGGTTGCTGTGAGCCAGGAAGAGGGTAGCGAGCAAGAATCCACCCACTCTCGCGGAGAAAGCGAGGCGGAGAGCGAGACCGCTCCAGTCGAGGAAGTTTTTTACGCAGGAGAGGAACTAAAGCCGCTCGTTGAAAGTTTGCTGTTCGCCTATGGCGAACCGCTTTCGGCCCAGCGTATCGCTGAAATTGCGCACGTAGATCAGGATGTCATCGAGTCGATACTGTTCGAACTGGTCGAGCAGTCGAAGGCGCCTGAATGCGGTGTCGAGCTCGTGCGTGTAGCCGACAAATATCAGTATCGTACCAAGAGTCGATTCGCATCGGCGATACGCGTTTTGAAAGCAGGCAAGCCGCGCCGTTTGAGCGGGGCAGCGCTCGAAACATTGGCAATCGTTGCGTATCGCCAGCCGGTTGTTAAGAGTGACGTCGAAAAAATTCGTGGTGTAGACGTATCTCCGACTTTAAAAACATTAATAGAGAGAAACTTCGTCCGCATCGTTGGACATCAGCAGACGGTCGGTCAACCGGCTCTGTATGGCACAACAGACGAATTCCTCAAAATTTTTGGACTTAATTCGCTTGCTGAGCTGCCAAGCCTCCGTGATTTGGCGGAATTCGAATTCGAGCCAGGGGAAAGCGGCGAGGAAGCGAGTGGAGAGCCGCTCGAGCAAGCCGTAAGTCAATAAAGCCGACTCCTTTTGCGGCCGCTCACCGTCTAAGGTGGTCGAGAGCGGGCCGGTTTGCATTCATCTCGTCTGCGCGTTATTATTGGATGGTCTGCTGTTTTTAGAACACGCAGCTTACTATTAACAAACATATTTCGCCTCTTATAGGAGGCGGAGGAGATTGCCATGCGACGGTATACTGCTGGGAAGCAGAATTCAGAGCATCGGGGCCGGTCTTCGGATGTCCGAGAGCGGGCACCGATGCGGCGTCCCCGACCTAAAACAAGAAAAGCTACAGGTAGCCGGCCCAAAGTCGGCGCAGATCAAAAGCCAACCGTCGCCGAAACGGGAAGGGTTCGATTGAACCGATTTCTTTCGCAGTGCGGAATTGCTTCGCGGCGTAAGGCAGACGAGCTTATTTCCGCAGGGAAGGTCACTGTTAACGGTAACACCGTGCGCGAGTTGGGCGTGACCATTGATCCGAAAACTGATCGCGTCAAAGTGCGCAATCGTTCGATATCGCAGCCACACACCGGCGCCCTCGTTTTTTACAAACCGCGCGGCGTGGTTTCGACGATGAATGATCCTGAGGGACGCCCAAGCGTCTCGGATTACCTAACTAAACATTATCGTTCGTATTTTCCTGTCGGCAGGCTTGATTACGATTCGAGCGGATTGCTGATATTGACTAATGACGGCGATCTCGCCGAACGCCTGCTTCATCCGCGTTATGGGCATGCGAGGACGTATCTCGTCCGTGTAGAAGGAAGTGTTACCCAAGCCACCCTCGACAAGCTCGCGCGTGGCGTTCGTCTGAAGGACGGTATGGTAAAGGCCACGGCACGATTTGTTGCTCCTCCGGCAGACGCGCGGCGTCCTGGCGCACGTGAACCAGAAGAGAAGTCGACCTGGCTTGAAGTTACCGTGATCGAAGGCAGAAATCGACTCGTTCGCCGCATGATGGATGAGGTTCGCCACTCAGTGGTGAAGCTCAGACGAATTGCGCACGGTCCTTTTAAGTTGGGAAAATTAGGACCTGGTGAAATGCGTCATCTTACTGAGAAAGAATTCGACCGTGTGCGTCAGACGGTGATGGAATTCCAGCCGAACAATTGATTGGAATGAAATGAATATTGTCGAGCGCGTTACACAGGGCTGCGC
>CAYTAW010000204.1:0-6585 GCA_964435675.1 uncultured Bdellovibrionales bacterium | reverse complement strand
GGTTTGATCCCTGAAGATTATCGGAGAGGACCCCGCGATCTTCATTCTGAAAATCAAAGCCGGTATCTATAACTGCAATTGTCACCGTGCGATTGAACTTTCCACTTTTAGCCGCAAATACGGGGAGTGCTTCTTCAAGCTTAATTTGAGATAGATAATCTTGCCGAGCAGCCTCCGGGTCATTAAATCCTGAAGCTGCGACACTGCCTTTTTGATCATTCCAGGCATCGTCAACAAGACCATGAAAACAATCATCGGCTGCGCTTAACCGATTCAAAGTTTGCGAATCAATTTGAGCGTTGAGCGTTACTGACTGCTCTATGCTTTTGAATAGTTGGCCCTCTGTGGATACCTTCGCGGATTGCAACTCCTCTTTGAAAATCGATGACCATTGAGTGCGTCTCACACAACTCGGATCGAACAGGGCAATCATGTTCTTGCCGGCAGGCAGCACGTAATTTATCTGAGCAGGTGCAGTTTCCGAGGCCGCAACCTTCGAAGACTCAGGGGAAAGTTGGTCGTTCCCTGAGTTAAGCGCGGCAGCTGCCCTTGGAACTTGCGTCAATCCTTCGGTGCTAACGAGTGCCACACCATCATTGACAGGGGAGCGATTACCACTATCGTCGCCTTCATCCCCCCCCGCTGCTGGGGTAGGTGTCGGAGTATAAGTAGCTGTTGCCGTACTCGTTGCCGTCGATGTTGATGTCGGAGTAAATGTGGCAGTCGATGTACTGGTCGCTGTGGCCGTGGCAGTCGACGTAGGTGTCGAGGTCCTGGTCGCCGTTGGGGTTGGGGTTGCAGTCGATGTCCGAGTGAATGTGGCAGTCGATGTAGGTGTCGATGTAGGTGTCGAAGTCCTGGTCGCCGTTGGGGTTGGAGTTGATGTGGGCGTCGGGGTCCTCGTCGGCGTTCGGGTTGGGGTCGATGTAGGCGTCGGGGTCCTCGTCGGCGTTCGGGTTGGAGTCGATGTAGGCGTCGGGGTCCTCGTCAGCGTTTGGGTTGGGGTTGCAGTCGATGTCCGAGTGAATGTGGCAGTCGATGTAGGAGTCGAGGTCCCGGTCGCCGTTCGGGTTGGGCTCGATGTGGGTGTCGCTGTTTGTGTTACGGTTGTGGTTGCAGTAGGTGTGCTCGTTACGGTAGCCGTGGCAGTCGATGTGGGCGTCAAAGTCCTCGTAACGGTATTTGTCGCCGCCAGCGTTAAGGTCGGTGTCGGCGTCGAAGTTCCGGTTGCCGTTACAGTAGATGTGTTCGTCGCAGAAGCCGTGGTAGTGATTGTAGGCGTCGGAGTTTCAGTTTCCCCCACCGGTATCTGTGTTTGATCGGGAGTCGATATGGCCGTAAAAATTGGCGTTCCAGTTTCTACGGGCGAGGGCAATAGTACAGGTAAATCTAATTTATCCCCGATACATACATCTACCAATCGGTCGTCATCATCCTCACTACTGACAGAAACCGCCACGGCACCTATCGGCACTGGGAAGCAGGAAGTCATTTCACTGAGCACCGCATTGATTCGCGGAGCAAATCGACGCGTAGCATTCGCGTTGGGTTGTCGAGATAGCAAATGAGCAATGAGACTGAGGCCCTCATCGCAGAGTTCAGGGATCAATTCATTCTCAGAAATAAAGCCCTGCGCCCTAAGCTCAAAAATTGCCGATTTGACGAGCGACTGTCCAGCTTCTGTAAGAGAATTGCGGCTGGACAATCGCAAACAGGCGCTGAGACGATCCTCTCGTGGGTCTGTAGGATTTATCGAACTTGCTCCGCAGGATTCAAATGCTCGACGATTCTCACTGTAGAGAAGCGACTGAAATAGGCGCAGGTTACTGCGAATGGACTTTAAAAGCTGTGTTGGATCTTTTGACCGTGCCTTAAATGGGTCAAGCACAACCGCTTTGCAAAAGTTGGACGTGTGCTGGACTCTTGCTTTTGTTCCATCATTTTCTCCATCCGCCTTACGAGGCCTAGTGCGGTGACAGAGCAGTTTTGATACGAGAAATAGATCTCCTCGTATGGAACGTTCCAGAGAGCGAAGGCTTCGGGGCATATCCTGCCGAATACCATCGAGCGCTCGATCGTGTTCAGCTAACATTCGTCGAGCTAAGTTAATTGACTCAGAAGAATTACAGTTCGCTGGCTGATTCAATGCGCCAGGGATAGCAATACTCACCGGCTTAAGATTCGGTGCGCCAATGGCGCACAAGAGGGCGAGTGCTCCAGCAACAAGAGCTATCCCCAACTGCTTCTGTTGTCGACCGTCCTTCATAATTAGCCGCAATCCTATTGCTTGTTGTCGGATCTCAGCGGGCACCTAGCCCCAGGACATACACAGACAACAGATGAGCTATCGCAAAAGTTGTGACTTTTCGACGCTTTAGCCCCTTACTTGTTACCGAGCGAGCAGAGACAGGATACGCTTGAGCTATAAAACGGCAGATCTACAAGAAATCATTATGACTAATTCAGAGGTAGAACACTGAATTGGCTCAAGGAGCACAGACCTAGAAATCGGGATCAATAAAAAGACACGGACTGCCAACCCGGAAAACTCATAATAAGGTGTCAGATCGAGACTTTCGAGGTGGCTAAATACCGGGAACGCTACGAGAAGTTTGATTAGGGAAGTATATAGAGGATCAATTTTGTTTTTGCTGTAGCGGGGCTACTCGAAAATAAAAAAATCGCATCTCCACACAGTTGAACTTAGTTCTGTATTTTGGCTTTTGACCGAGGCTCATTTTATTGAATATAGTCGCGCTGCAGAAGAAACAACTATCTGCATCGCGCCTACTCAGTAAATTATCAAGGAACGCGCTGGCCGGCCAAGTTCAGTCGGAGCGCTTACCTGAATCATCTCCTATTCGACCTTAAAGACACCCGCTCAAGAGGCCGCCTAACGAATCAAGCGGAGGCTGCTAAACCTGAGTTGGCGGCATGACCCCTCTTTTCCTCGGAAAAGATAATTAGTGGTAGTTACCCTCAGTCACAAAAAAATAGCTCAGATGCACGCATAAAGCTTTTCTACAACGCAAAGCCTCATATCATTTACTGTGCCTCCGCAGCGATGAGAAAACTGACTTTCTGCAAGAGGCACTCTACCAATTAAAAGGCAAGTCGCAGTCCGACAAAGAATGCTCTTCCCCGCAGAGGAGCGACATCCTTTAAGAACGAGGTGTGAACACGCGCTTCCTCATCCAATAGATTGGTAGCCCGGGCGTAAAGTTCATAACTCTGTTGCGCATCAAGTGGAAGCTGATATGCAGCCCCTGCATTAAGCATCGAATAACCATCAGTGGGTAGTTCGAAGTCCGCCGTGTGGTCTTGCTTCGAAACAAACGTATTCTCCACGTAGGTAGATAATTTTTCAATCTTGTACTTCAACCCTACTTTGGTTCTCGCAGGGGTTATCCGGGGAAGCGAATCATTGTCGGAAAGGCTTTCGCCGCGTACGAAATCAATCTGCCCATAGAGATGAAATCCATCTGGATTATCGCAAAAGAGCTGATAGTCCGCCTCAGCTTCAAAGCCCCAAAACCGAGCGCGTTCCATTTGATATAAATATTCAGGTAGCCCTTCTCGTTCCTCTCCCGTTGGCGTCAGATTGATATAGTCTAGGTATTGCTGCCAAAAAAGACTGGTGCCAGCAGTCAATCTACCAGAATTTTTTCTCAATACCAATTCAGCACCGACCGATTGTTCTTTATCGAGATTCTTATCCCCAATTTCGAAAGATTGGGTAGCAAGATGCGCACCATTTGCAAAAAGTTCGGTTGAAGTTGGCGCCCGCTCGCTGTAAGAAAATGATAAACCCGAAGTGTATATGCCATGCTTGTCCAAATTGACCACTGGACCAGTTGAGGCACTGATTAGATTGAAATCACGAGAGGCAATGTCGTTCGCCTCCACATTCGCAAATTCATAACGGCCGCCAAGCTGCCAGACGAGGTCCTCACGGATCAAATAGTCTTCGACGGCAAACAACGCTGGAGCAAAAGTGCGGCTCGGCGGTATAAAGGCCTCTTCTCCCTCTGCTTTAATATCGTCGTACCTAAATTGACTTCCCCAGCCTCCCTGAAAACCATCGTCATGACCGTGAGTCAATTCAACTCGACCTTCAAATGATTCCTTGTTGAAATCGGTAGCCACCACGTTCCCCTCAAGCTCCTGATGCTCGTAGCTCGAATAAGCCGCGCCAAATCGCACTGCTTTAAAGAAGTCATCAGCCAATCGCAACTCTCCGCGGCTTTCCAGGCGGAATTGGTTCATATCCACTTCGGGTAGCGCGTCTTCAAGATTTTGCACCTCCTCGGAATGCTCCTCATGCTCAGATTCGTCTTCATGATGATGGTGGCCCCCCGGAATACCGTAGTGAGCGTCAAAAAACTTAAGCGCCACTCCGACAAAACCTTGGCTCCAAATATGGGAGCCACCTACTTTTATCCCCTGCGCAAGTGTATCGCTGTTATTTAGCGTACCGCGCACTTCTTCCTCCTCGGCATGTTCATGCTCATCCTCGCTTTCTTCTTCACGCTCTCGAAAACGGCTAGATTCGGCGAATCCGGGGATCTCGATATCATCGGTTTCACGATGGAATCCAGAAAGATGCCAATTAAAACTCCCTATCTCTCCGTTAACGGTAACTGCGCCCGTGCTTTCGTCATCGGCAGAATTTCCTTTGCGAAGATCAATTTCGCCGGAAGCTGTCCGGCCAACAGAAACTTCAGCGATACTTTGATCTATCATATTTACGACGCCGGCAATTGCTCCGCTTCCAAACAGTAAAGTGCTCGGTCCTCTAAGCACGTCAATCCGTTGCACCGCCAACGGGTCGACGGTTACCGCATGATCATCGCTGACGTCGGAGAGATCCCCATTCTCGAGGCCATTCTCAAGTACGCGCACGCGCTGCTTTGCCTGCCCGCGAATTACCGGACGGCTTGCACCGGGACCAAAGTAGGTTCCGCTTACTCCCGGTTCACTAGACAATAGCTCACCAACCGTTGGTTCGGTCCGTTCTTGCAGCTCCTCATGTGTAATTATGCTCACCGGCTTTCCTACACGATCTAATGCCGTTGGGCTGAGAGACCCGGTAATATGAATCTCGGTGATTTCGTTGGTGGTTGGACTGGCATCCTGCAACGGAGCAGATTCGCCCTGAGCAGAGTCGACGGCAGGACAAAGTGCCAACATAGTAGCGAAGAATAATTTGTAAAGAGAGGGGGAAATGGCGGTGTTCTCACCGCGATACTTTTTAACGATAGTGGTTTTCATAAACGATCCGATTACAATTTTGAGCAGCACATAGGAAGCATGTGACGCAACTACCTCGCAAGTACACACTTCTAAAAACAGGGGCGCTAGGAGCCGTTAGGCTAGATCAGTAGGAGGCCCAGTGGAGTCATGCCAGGAAAGATGAACTCCGGTCACCGCGGGAGAACCGGGAGCGTTGCCAGCGCAAGAAGTAAATTGGTCAAATCGCATTTGCAATGCGCTGAAAGCAGCACTATGCACGGGTACAATTGTAGTAGTGGCCACTAAGCAGAAAACGCAATTGGCCTGAAGTCCATGGTCAATGTTATGAGAAGAAAAATGCGCTTCGACCCCAAGGACGCATGCTAAGAAGATGAATATGGCAATGAATCTCTTAATCTTCATGACTTGCTCAAAATTTGCCACGATTTGGAAGATACATAATACCAGAAAACTATGCAAACGATTACAGACGAGAAAAACAACAGGCCACTCCGGTAACTAACCAGGGCCATTTACCATTGGGGCAGATGTTCGGTTCGAACCCGCACATCCACAACCTCCGTTTTTCTGGTAGGCACTCTTGCCTACCTGTATCTTTCATTTCAATAGCCAGAGCACCAGCTGCCTGTTTTAAGACGGTGCACCGCCAAGGTCACATGCACCAACCTAGACAGGTAGCAGCTTTCTTTACCGAGATATCTTGAGCCTGACACTTTTGATAATGGCGCGCATATCCCATTAGCAAATAGAAGAGCAATGGCCCGAGCTATACTGAACTACATGGCCATAAGCACACCAATAGGGGGATAAAAATATGCATTCAATGGCGCCTGAACCAAGACAACAGGAATACAATACAAATCCCGGCGATTATCTCGTAATTCAAATCACCGGTTGTACATCCCCCTATATTGCCGAGGTCATTCAACACAATCCTCTGCATCTTAAGGTCGAAGAAAGCGGCCCATTTGCAAATCTTCGTGGCGAAGACTTCATCATTATGGCTCGCGAAAGCGCCGCGGTGCAGAAGGATCATCGTGACAATACCTGCGAATTCCTTACTCAGATTCAATTGCGAGGTGGTAAAGTGCTCAGCGGTCTCCACAGCCTTGGCGTTGTTGACGGACGATTGCACGAGATTCTGCCCGGATGAAGGCTCAATACCCCAAGGCAATGTCTCTCAAATCAACAATCTATTCGGGGAGCAGATGATTTTAAGGGGCGATATATACCCCTCGCAGTACGAATATCAGTTTTTCTAAATGCGTCACTTCGAGGGGTATATCGTGAGCCGGAGGCGAGCCAGCAATGCATATACTGAACGCTGAAAAA
>CAYTAW010000203.1:0-6625 GCA_964435675.1 uncultured Bdellovibrionales bacterium | reverse complement strand
AGCTCGCACCGGTACTGCTTCGTGTGTATGAGCAGATGGCCGAACCTAAATGGGTTGTGGCTTTCGGCGCATGCGCATCATCGGGCGGCTTTTACGACAACTACACCACCGTCGCCGGCATTGATAAAATCATCCCCGTCGATATGTACATCCCCGGCTGCCCGCCCCGTCCAGAAACGGTTATCGACGCATTGATGCACCTGCAAAGAAACATTCAGCGCTCTCGCCAGCCGGTAATTCAAGAGCATGGGGGCAAACAGCTACATCCGGAGTTGCCGCAGCTTCTTGGTGATCCGATCGATACGCGGCGCGAGAAGCCGCTTTAACCCGCCCTCGTCAAAAGCGCAGGAATATTGTTTGCCCGTCCGCTTGGAACGTGCAAAACCACAATAGTTCCCTTTCCAGGTTCGGAATCGACGGCGATTCGACAATCGTTCATCTCCGCAAACACCTTTACCAATGCAAGGCCAATTCCATAGCCACTTTCCGGATCCTGGTCTCCACGAACAAATGGCTCAAAAATTCGATCGGTATCACCCCGAATACCCCGACCGGTATCTTTAACTGTTATAGTAATCGTGTCATGTCTATTCTGGCGAGCGGCGATAGTCACTCCACCTTGCGACGAAAATTTAATCGCGTTGGCGACGACATTTGTTAACATTCTCTCGAACTGCCGCTGATTCGCTCTAAGTATCAAGGACGATGGAATGTCGCGAATCAAAGTAAGTCGCTTCCGGCGAGCCAATGGCTCCATCACACGGCACACTGAGGAAACGGCCGCTTCGCAGTCAAATTCCTGCGGCTTGGCATTGATAACGCCCGCCTTTACTAGCGAATAATCAAGCGTATTCTCGACTAACTCCGCAAGTAGATCGCACATATGGATAGCGTCCGATAGCTCACCACAAAATCCGGGCGAACCTACTACTGATGCGTTCTCCAAAATAAGTTTAATTGTTTGTAGTGGCGACCGCATATCATGCGCTGCATACGCCATAAACTTCGAGCACTCCTCACTAACTGACTGCATGGCTACCGTCCGAGCATACAAATTCCACAGATGCATTGAATTATCGAATGTTCGGCAGGCAGTTTCGATTTGATGCTGCGCCTTTTCTCGGGCTACACGGTTCGGAAATGGCTGAAAAAATCCAGCCCAGAAAATACTTTTTGAATGCTCAAGCTCAACCGATAGCGACGTATCAATATCATAGCATGCAAATCCAAGTGACAGATCTCCAGGTGGATGCTCGATCCATCCGATCGCGCTTTTATCTCCCGTGGTAAAATAGCTCTCGAAAAACCGCGCCAAAAATTTATCGAAGCGCCCCCCTCGCGCTGTCATTCGAAGCATATGTCCGGCTTTCAACGCGCCGCTATCGTCTCGACATATCAACGCGACGCCGTCTGCGCGTAAGTGCTCCATCAAGTTGCTAAGTAATAGCTGTGCGGATTCCTCTAGTGAACTCACACTCAAAAACGCTAGAGGAGGGTGGCAAATCTCGTCAGCAGCCGCACTGGAGTTGTGCGAAGAAATGCGACGCATATACGCTTCGATAAGCGAAAAAAGCCGTCGAAATGAACGGGATCGCCACCGCACCGAAACCGAATGAAGCTCTCCCCTACTGGAGAAAATTGCGAGCAGCATTTTAAACTCGAGCACATGAAGAATCACAACCGTCAAAAGGATAATATTTATTCCGGCTAATGCGACTATCGTCAATGACATCGCCCCTCCCATCACTCACAGATCCCTTCTTAAGACATTGATTGATGAGCGCGTGATTAATGGCTTTCGCCCGAGCACCTCATAAAACACGCGCGGAAGTTGCCGATCAAGCGAAATTGACGCGGCAATTCCAACGATCAGAAATGATGTTGAAAGGGCCGTATCACTTTCTGGCTCGATTGGCCAAACGTTCGCACGAACGAAGCGCTGACGAACGGTGCGTTGATCCGCTAATCTGGCAACATAGATATCGATTTCTTGACTCAGCGCAGAGGGACCAGCGTCGCCTGAGTTATCTGTGATCTCTCGAGTCCATTTCAGACGAGGAGGTTGCTGCAACGGCCAAGAGATCTCCGCGACGATGCCGTGCACTCGTAGGTGGGAGCTGGGAATACCGGAATGCTCAAGCTCATCCCTAATGGCCGCAATTTTTCCTGCGGTAAAATCCACAACGCCAATTCGGTTTACTGCAAGCGCCCTTGCATCGCTATCGACGAACTCTGGTACTACTCCATCATAAAAGACGCTTTCAAGCGTCTCTTGCAGATACGTGCCACGCTGATAGATATCAACGACATACCAGGCCGCAACAAGAGTCGTTAAAAGTATTAATAGGGAAGCGGATGCCTCCAGCATCGCGATTCCCCCTTGGCGCGCTCGGTTAACCATCAATCACCGCGGTATGACGCCTGAGCGCGATGCTGCGAATGACACCTTGAGCAAGACCTTCAATCTCTTGGCTATATATTACGCGAAACTCAATTCCAACTGGTGCGCGCAAATCGCGATGAACATCGTTAAAAAATCCTTGAAGCATTTCGGCATTCCTCTCCCCCCGCCTGCGGTCATGCGGATCGAACAGTACGTAATACAATGAGGCGGCTGCCTGACCTTCTTCAGCATACAAGGTCACGAGCCGAGCAAGCGACAAACGCAACGCGGCTTGAACCTGATCATCGGGAAAGCGTTGATTTCCCTCACGCGGAACATCACTCGCAAAAATGACCGCCATATCCCTCGAAAATCCATCGCGTCGCGTCCAGTCATCTGTCCCTGGACGGTGCGCTTCAGCAAAACGCTTCAGAACTTGATCTAATATGGAGCGAATCGAAGAGACGCCGGGACGCACCGCTCGCGTCCAGATCAACTCCCGTGTGGTGAGCGCATCGAGGTCGCGCTCAGAAACGCGGTATCCAGCCAACTCGGTATTCGGCAATTCACGAGGACTCGGTGCGTCCATTTTTTGAGGGGGAAGAAGATATGGACTATATGCCCCTTCTTCTTTAAGCGCGGCCAAACAATAGCCGTTTTTAGAAAACGTACCATTAGCAATATTGAAGTACTCGGGCGTCATGTTCGCAGAAAGCTCGAGCGGGCTCTGCCCTCTATTGACGATATCTACTTCGTTCAGTGTTCCCGGAATAAAACCGAGCGTTACGTCATTTTTTTCAAAACTCGTCAAATAATCAAACAGACGTAGCGCGGCGAGCTTGATTCCGCTAAAAATCGGATTGAAACATTGCTGCGTGGCGCGACGCGCGTCGATCGAACTTGCGAATGGCAAATAGTGCTCGAATAGGCGGGCAGCTGGCCATTCGGTCTCCTCCCCCCATAGTTCGCTCCTCTCGTCTGGCGCGACATCTTGAGACGCTTCGATTAGTACAACCCCGTTTATCGGCGCCGACTTCACCCGGCTATTTACTTCATATTCGAGTCCCTGTGAGATTCCCCAAAGCGCGGCAAACCGAAAGGGTGCACGACCATGGTAGCTGATAGCGACTTCATCGGAACGAACGACGCTGTTAAAACTACCACGAACCTTACTGAGATCGTTCAAGTAACCCTCAACTGCCAATTCAGCGCGAGTCTGAAAGGGAAGAAACCGGTATCCATAGAGCGCGGCCTCGTCTATGAGCCGCTGCATTTCGGCCTTCTCTGAGTAGAGCTCACTTAGATCAAGGCAAATCGTAAGTAGCAAGAATAGTATCGGAATAAGCACCGTAGCCATGAGCAGCGAAATTGATCCACGTACATATGGTATCGGCTTCATATCATTGCGGTAATGCTTGACCGGTTATTTTCACGACTTGAATTAACGGTGCAACCAAGAAAAGAATAACCAACCCGGCAAATATGCATAGGAGCGGCATGGTTGCCAAAACCGGCATTCTCGCCGTTTCTTCTTCGGCCGCCTCCTGAAACTGAAGTTGAACTGAATCGCTTAGTTCACGGAGCGAATGAATCACCTCTCCCCCCTCTCGTGCCGCAACCCCCAAATGCACTAGGGCATGCTGAAGCGAAGGTGAATCATGCCGTTCTTTTTCTAGTTCAATCGCTTCGAGAAACGTAGAACCGTAGTCCACGCGAATACAGATATTTTGGAATGCCTGCGTTACGGGATCTTTGCAGATCTCAGCGCCCGAAAGAGAGGCGATTGCTTCGACCGCAGGCACTATATCTAATCCTGACTCGACCGCCATCACCATTCTCTCCATGACGATTGGCAAATGGTACGCGAATGCCTGCTGCGCTTTTCGCTTTACCGAGCGCCGAATCACCCCAGCCACCAATACCAACGCAGCGGCTCCTGCTACTGCGGCACTCAATATGAACGGAATCCAAGCGCTCATACACGGCTCCGCGTTAAATACAGCATCCATCCTAAACCGCCGACGGTAAGGAACGCGCCGCAGATTACCGCCATGCGGCCAAGCGGATGCATCCACGCATCGTTGAGCGCATGCGGATTAGCGCAAAATTGAACTGCGGTGATCGTTAGCGCAGAACCGGCAATCCCGAATGCGGAAAGACGCTGCATCGCCGTAGCCGCTCGCATCTTACGGCGGAATGATTGCCGCTGCCGCGTTACTCGTGCGAGCCTATGGAGACACGGAGCGAGAGAGGAACCATGGCGCCGAGAGAGCGCAAGCGCTGACCTAAAAAGGGGAAGATCGGGATGAGCAACATGTTCCGCGAAGCGGCTAAAGACCCCGTCTTCACCTACTCCCCTTTCAATCATCATTATCGCTTTGCGTACCTCCGCTCCAAGGACCGAACCGGCCGCGAACGACTTTCCGCATTCCTGTAAAGCCGATATAGGATCGAGTCCCGTGCGAAGCGATGCGCTAAGCGCAAGCAAGAAAGCCGGATAATCCTGCTCAAATTTAATTACATCGGAGCGCTTACAACAGGTGGTTTTACGCCTTCTTTGGTGATTGAAGTACGCCTTTTCCACCTGCAGACTTCCGGAAATTCTCTCTATTCGCTCTGCTCGATTTCGCCCGCTTCCGTACATTTGAACTCTCTTAGTTTGAACAATTCCCGAGTTGGGCAGGAAGTTCGCTCAAATGAAATGGGTCGGTGCAGCGCTCGAGGAATTCTCGATGTGCCGAAGCTCGGGTCACCACTTTCCAGAAAAAATTGCCAGCTTCGGCAGTGTAACGAAATATATCACGTTGGCGGATTACTCCATCTGCCGCGGGGCCGATCTCTTTAATCTCGAAGATTCTGCGCTTTCGGCTTAGTCGGCACATACCGACAAAAATTATTACCTGGATAGCCGTTGTAATCTGCTGTGAAACTACCTCATGCGCGACGCCGCGCTGCGCCCTTCCAAGGAACAATTCGAGTCGAGTCAGGGATTCAGAGGCGCTGCGCGCATGAATTGTCGAAACACCGGGATGACCCGATGCGCACACATCTATTAATGCCTCTGCCGCCTCTGCATCGCGTATCTCTCCAAAAATAATCCGGTTCATAGCCATGCGCATGCCCGCCCGGATACATTCGCTAGGTGAAACACGCCCTGCCCCCTCCGTGTTAGTCTCGCGAGTAGTAATCGCGCGCACATACGGATGCTCCAATTGAATCTCCGGCGTATCCTCGATTACGAGAATCGACTCATCATGCGGGATGACCGCCGCGAGAGCGCGAACAAGAGTCGTTTTGCCTGTCCCCACCTCACCCGCAATAAAGATCGAGCAGCCGGCGATCACTAAACGTTTCAGATATTCGAATATTTCCGGCGGAGCAACTCCGCACCGCGTCAAATCGTCAATAGTGACACGGGCCATTCGATTAATACGAATCGTTATATAGGGGCCGGTTTCGCAGAGACAGCGGTGAACTGCATGAATACGTGCGAATGAGCCGATCATTCCGTCTGCGATTGGCTTCTTCGTCGAATAGGATGTTCCTGCTCTCAGCAGAAGCTTTTCTACGAACGCTTCATATGACTTTTGATCGGCGAAGCGCATATCAGTTCGAAAGGTCGAGCGGCCACACTGGACAACAATCTTGCAATAATCATGAACGATAATGTCGGACACCTCGTGATTGTCAAATAGTGGTTGCAGGATGCCAAATAGATGCGATTCACGAATCAATTGCGCGACCATGTAATCACGCTCGATGGCAGAAATTTCGAAGCCCAACGCAGCAGCCGCGATCTCTATTATTTTTCCGAGTTCGTCCTCCGTCGCATCCTCGTCCATACCACTTTCCGTTCGCGCGGCGAGATCGGAACGCGCTCGGGACAAAATGAGCGACGCGTACCCATCTAGATAATTAATTGCCCCGCCACGATCATGGCTTTGAACCGAAGGTACCAGGGCTCGGTGGGAGCTCTGGTGATCAAGCAGATATAAAATGTTATCGCGCTGCATATTCAACTAAAGTTTTTCCGCGGCACTGCGTAGGCGAAATCCATCAGGAACTATCTCAGTTTTTATCCACTGATTGCCTGAAAGCACGTAGGATCGCGCGCCGTCTCGCTCTCGCAGCGAGACAAAACCCGTCACTTCAGCGGTTGGATGGCCAGCCGAATCGGAACCGTTCTTAAGGTGATCAGCGGTATAACTCACGTATCCCCAACTTTCCCGGTCATCTGGAGCG
>CAYTAW010000202.1:0-6695 GCA_964435675.1 uncultured Bdellovibrionales bacterium | reverse complement strand
CGCATACACCTTCCAGTACTAGAATACGGAATATTCGTATGGAAACTTAAGCACTATTTTTAGGTCAATTTAAACCGGGATTTTATTGAAAATTCGGTGTCTCAGTGGCACTGACCGCTATGTGCATGCCGCCGTCGGCGTTCCGTCATCAATCCAGTGACCCAGAACCTAAAACCTATTCCTGAGACCCGCTGTTAGAAGCCCTGACAGATCTTCGCCTGCGTCTTCATATCCTTTATCTGCTGATTCCCCGTCGATATTATTCGCGCAAAGTTCTCTATTAATTTAATTACCGTATGCGGCCGCAAAGAAAGTAATTCGATGAAATCATCTTTTCCAAGTGACATCACCAATGAGTCAACCGATGCGGTCACCGTGGCAATACGCGGAACCCCGCACAGCGCTCCAATTACGCCGATCATTTCGTCGGCATGAATTTCACCTATAGTCTCGCCTCCCGTCGATACCGTTGCGTGCCCTTCAAGCAGCGTAAATACGTGGTCCGAAAGTTCGCCCTCAGTGCAGAGCACTTCGCCTTTGGCCAGGGTGCGAATAGATGGATTTGCTTTTTTCTCACCGCGATGAACAGCCGCGACGGCGGCGGCTAGAAGCGCTTGATTGAGAGAAACGAGCGTTATTAAATTCTTTCCGCCTTTCGGCGTCAACAAAATATCACCAAAAGAATAAACGTCCAAGATCGTCGCAAAGTCGCTCTGAATCGCCAGTGGGGTCTTCGCGGCTCCTTCGCCGAATACAACGTCGCCCTCTTCCAGCAGATATATCTCGCGATCTTCAAATGAAACCGTTAGCGAGCCTTCACGCAGCAGGTACAATTCGCCCGTTGCCGGGCGCCCGTAAAGATTGGTTGAGACAGGTAAAATTTCGCGCGCCTTGACTGGAACGACCCCTTCAAGCATCGCAGCGCACGTTTCGCGCATACGCTCGAGCAATGCGGCTAGTGTAGAATTTTCTTCAAATGCAAATTTCATAAAGCCAGACTCCCAATGCAACCAATCTAATGACAAGGCTTTAAGGGATGATATAGCATTCATGCACGGATTGGGTAACAACAAATTATGGGAGAACCGAAACGGCGCCGCGTTTTATTCGTGCTATTGTTGATAGCACTCCCGTTCATATGCTCCTGTATCCAAGACGAGAGCCAAGAAGATCAGGGAAACGAAAGCGGCAACTCGGCCATTTCCACCTTAGATGAGATTCGGCAGCAGCTCGATCGGCCGATACGGCAGCCCAAAGCAACCGAACCGCCACAAGGAAACAATCTTCGCGATCGCAGCAACAACAATTCCGGCTTTGCCGATCCAAAAAAAACGGCATTAGCGGAAGTGCGCAGTTCCCAAGCAGCCGGAAACTGGCCTCCTGAATTAAACGTGCCGTTCCCGCAGATGATATTCTTAACTGCAGGACTGCAGAAACGGTCGCTCGATGAATTCCGCGGACGCGTCGTATTAATTGAATACGTGTCTATGGCGTCGGGAGTAACGCAGGCATTGGCTGGGTCGACGCAGCGCGGACCATACGGCGCGGTACCGCTGCGCACCGACTTTAAACCGTTTGAATCCTATTTCCCGTCTTATTCGGGAGGTATTCCGGCGGGCGATATCGTAATGGTGCAAATCTTAATGCTCGACCACCGTTCACAGTCGGTGACGCCGGAAGCGGCGACCGCGTGGATTAGGCACTTCGATCTTGAGGCACGGGGGCGCGTCGTACTCATCGGTTCGAGCGCGCTTTTCCGTAATGGAGGGAGCTCGCTCGTCGGAGGATTTCAGCTGCTCGATAAGAAACTCGTCGTTCGCGCCGATGCGACGGGAGACCGGGCGCGTACGGTATTTACCGAGCTTTTCCCTCTTTTGCCACGCTACGTCCGTGCGCCTTCCTAGGCACTTCAAAATTAGTTTGTAGCCAAAATTTTTGGTGATAGGATTGCAGCTGGCAACTTTGGAGCATCAATGGTTCACGTGGTCCAATCAGGGCAAATTTCAGGAGGGGAAGTTCCCGATCCCGCCTTCCTCGCGAATGCATCAGTACTCAGTTCCGGCGCATCGGAGACTCAACCGGATACCGTTCATAGCGCCGAACAATTTCTTAAAGAAGCTATGAACGTGCTCTTAGGTCGGCGCCAGGGCCCCACCACACACAGTGAATTTCTGAAATTCTACCCAACGACCTCATTCGATTTTGCCGCTGGCCACGAGCAAGAAAAGGTAGCTAAGTACTCCCAGTCCGCCTGCCGCACACTTGCCGGGTTCCAACAATTCGCTTCGACCATGCGGAGAGAACTAGAGGCGCGCGATGCGAGCATTATCGGCAGACTTTCCGAATCACAGCTCTCAGCCGACACTTATGAAAGTTTGACGCACTCGGCGAATATCGTCAGACGGGTTTCTCAAATGGAAGCGTTTTTAATCGATTTTTTGACCTACGAGTCGCCACTCGCTTCGCTGCGGATGTACGCAAACGTCTCCTGCCACGATTCGATGCACGCTCCACCCAACGCCGCGCTGATCGCAGAATGTGCGCGCAGCTACGAGCGGCTGCTGGTATCAATGACGGAACCCACAAATGCGGCCGCAAAAAGTCTGCAACAAGGACTTACCGAACAGTACTATCATATTAATTTGGCGCAGCGCGGAGTGGCAGCACTTGATACACTCGCGATCACCAAAGCGCACATCGCAATTTCATCCGCAGTAGCGCTTCTCGAAGCGCAGCTTTTCGCGATCGACACGCCGCATTTTTTGGTCGAACATGCGCTCAGGGGCGGATCTTACTGAAGTTTCGGCGCCTTCGAGAGCTTTCGCTGGAGCGATCTCCGGTTCATTCCGAGCGCCTTAGCGGCGCGAGAAATATTCCCGTCGTGATCGCCGAGGATCCGCTGAATATGCTCCCATTCAACTTGCGCCAAAGACGGCGCGGGAATCTCAGGCGCGGGCGCTTCGCTATTTTCTTCAAACGCTTCAAGCATACGATCGACGTCGCACGGCTTAGTGATGTATCCATGCGCGCCATTTTTCATGGCTCGCTGCGTGGTTGCGATGCTTCCATAACCGGTGAGCACGACGATCTTCATTTGCGGCGATACCGCCAAAAGGCGCGGAATAAGATCGATCCCGGACTCGCCCGGCATGCGCAGATCGACCAGCGCGCGCTGCGGCGACCTGCGTTCAGCGGCAGCAAGCGCCTCGGCGGCATTTGCCGCCTCAACCACATCAAGTCCGCGGCGAACCAAAGCGCGCGCCACGCGCTCGCGAAAAACCGAATCGTCATCGACTAAAAGAAAATCGGTCACGACGCTCCCCTCCAGTGTACCCGCATGGGGATAGCCATCGAAACGGTAGTGCCCTCCCCCCGTACAGAGTGAAAATCGATCATGCCATCAAGCCGCGCCACCAGCAGGCGGCAGAGAAAAATGCCCAGCCCCGTGCCTTTCCCAGGCTCTTTGGTTGTAAAGAATGGTTCGCCAAGCTTACCGATCGTTTCAGCGTCCATCCCCTCGCCACGATCACAGACTTCGAAAATCACGTTACCGCCTTGCTCGCCAATCGCCAGCTTTACCGGCGCATCAGTCGGGCTTGCTTCAAAGGCATTTTTCGCGAGTGAGCTTATCGCCTGAGAAACTGATTCAACCGGCATGAGCAGTGTCTCGACTCCCTCCTGAACGGTAATCTGCAGCCGCTCCGAAAAATGCGGCGGTAGCAGCTGACGAACGCGTTCGCCAATATTCACTGCTGCGCATGACGCGGGCATCTCTCCGAGCGACTCTCCCGCTTGCGCCGACATACCACGTAGAATTCCCGCGCAGCGGTCCAATTGCCCGCGGATGCAGCGCAGATCTTCTCGCACCCTCTCCGCCGGCATATCAGGAATTTGATCGAGCAACTCAGAAACAACTACGGATGCGGTCGATAGCGGTGTTCCAAGTTCATGCGCCGCACCCGCGGCAAGCTGCGTCAGCGCTGCGAGTCGTTCTTCAATTGACCGTCGCCGCAGAATCTCGTGTTCACGGCGATCGATGGCGATTCGCATACGAGAAACGAGGCCGGCAATCAAAAACGATAACATGATGAACGCAATCAACATTCCTTGCAGATGAAGATTGAAATTTCCAGAAGTTCCGTGAACGTGGGCCATTCCGCCATCCGCCCCTCCCGGTAGTTGAAAGAGAAACGTGAAACAAAGCGTAGAAAATATTGCAACGACCCATGTCCAGCGATGTCCGATCAAAAGCGCGGCGAGGACCACGTGCACCAAATAAACCATGCTAAATGGATTGGCGTGTCCTCCGTAGTTCGCAAGCAGAATAGTGAGCAGAACGATATCAAGCAGCAGAATCAACCCAAGCGGAAAGAGCGACACTATCTCTCGCCGCCACAGGTAGAGCGCTCCATTCGACATCGCCAGAATCATTTCGACCGCGACAAAGGCCGCTGCCGGAAGACCGAGTCTCAAGACGAATACCGCAAACGCAAAGACGGCTGCCTGCCCAAAAAAGGCGGCCCACCGGACGCGAATAAACCAGGCTATGCGCTCAGCAAGGGCACCACCCGCATCACTTGTCGCGCGTCCCAGCTGAGCACTGTGCAAAATCAATTAGACCTCCACGATTCGATGGCCGGAAACTAGAGAAGTTCGATAAACATTCCTTCGATGCCAAGTTGCTCGAGAACATGATTCACTATGTGCGCGTCATCATCAAAGCCCGACGCAAAGACGTCATCCGAAAAGGGATCCTCATCCACCACAAAGTAGCGCACGGCTCCAATAACCAGCGCCTTCTCATCGTCCGTAAACTCTTCATAATGATCAAGCAGTAAGCGGCAGCGCTGTGCCACATCCTCGGCGGTGCGCAGATCTACGCGCGGCGACTCCTGCGCATCGTCTCTGGTATTAGCGATGCACGCATCAACGAGCTCTCTCAACCCGTCAATCTCCTCCACGGGCAGAACCTCGCACATATTTCTAAAGGTCGCCCGAATATTACTCGGCACCTTCGGCAGTGGATACTTTAATTTACGGCGGAAAATCATAGGCGAAGTCTATCGCCCTTCCGAATTGCTGAGCAACCCTTTGCGCGCAATTCAAACCGGCCGCTCTTTCGCTATTGATTGTAGCCCCTTACTCTTTCTATTGTGGGGATACTAGAAGTACTTTCGGGACAAGGGCCCCCTTTTCCATTATGGCTGGGCGAATTATTCAATTCCTGCGGCGGTTTGGCCGTGGCGCGTTAAGCGCCCACTGCGTTGCACTCGCAATCGCACTTAGCGCGGCAGCGCATGCAGCCGAGCCGCCCAGCATTCTTATCATTACCTTTGACGCGATGCGCGCCGATCGACTTAACGTATACGGCAATCCGCGAGAGACGACACCGCAGCTGAATTTAATCGCGCCAAACGCCGCGGTATTCGAGAATTTTTTCGCGACTGCGGCTCATACTAGCCCAGGTGTCGTTTCAATTCTTACCGGACAGGTACCCCCGGTACACGCGCAAACCTCGAGCTTCGCCTTTTACGACGAATTGATTGACACACCCATTCGACAGTTCAAAAGACGCGGGTACGCAACGTTCGGCTATGTAAATTCCGGCGCCAACTTTGCGAATCTTGGTTTCGATACCGAGATCAAAAATATCAGCCTCTCTGATTTCATCGAACAGCGGGCACACGACACGGGGCCGTTTATTGCGTGGTACCATACCAGAGAAACTCATCTTCCATACCGGCCAGCTCCTGAAGTGGCCGGGCGCTTCACCAAGCATCTACAAGCGCACGGCAGCATTCCGCCGCTCGAGACGCCGCTTCTCAAAGCGGCCCAAAAATTTCAAATAGTTCTTAAGAAAGACGTCCCGGGACTATCCACGCCTCATGCCTCCGATATTCCAATTACCCAGGGCGACGATGAAGCGCTGCGCGCGCTATATGACGAGTGCGTACTAAGCGCCGACGCCAAGATCGGTGCCTGGTTCGCGCAGATGAAAAAAAATGGGCTGCTCGACCGCACAATAGTGGTAATCACCGCGGACCACGGCGATGAGCTGCTCGAACATGGTTGGATCGGTCACGCCTCGACAAATTACGACGGCAAACTGACCGACGAAATATTGCGCATTCCGCTGATCATACATTTCCCCAACAACCGTTACGCGGGGCGCTTTCGAGCTATGGCTTCGCAGGTCGACCTCATGCCGACACTGTTTGAAGTCCTCGGAATCGAAAATACCTCTCTCGCGCGCTATCAGCAGGGCGTTTCGCTAGTGCCGATATTGCGCGGCTCAGTCCCGCAGGTCCGCGATACCATATTTGCAGAGTCCACATTCAAGGGGTGGACTGCACCCCGAGAAGACGCGCTGCGGCGCATTTCGGCGCTGCGCAGCCGCAACCAGAAGTATGTCTCCATTTTCCGTGCCGGCGGCGAAGTCATGTCAGCCTTCGATATCAAAGCCGATCCCGGAGAAAAAAAGGATCGCTGGGAGACAGAACCGCTCCTCTATAAAGAGCTGCAAACATCTTTAAACAAAATCGGCGAGAGCTATCGGGTTACCGCCGGAAAAATGGTGATCGCCGCAGCCGAGCAGCATATCGCGAAGATGATTGAGGCGGCAGCGCGCGCGGACTCCGTTACTATCGATGCGCACCGGCAGGCGATTCAAAATCTGGAGAATACGTGGAACATGG
>CAYTAW010000201.1:0-6723 GCA_964435675.1 uncultured Bdellovibrionales bacterium | reverse complement strand
AGTGTACACCACCGACTGAGTTGAGCTTCAAACCGCCGACGCCATATTAGCCACCACTGAAACGGGTCTGAAAATCGGCCATAAAGTCAGCATTATCGCATTCGCCACCGGCGTTACGATTGTATCAGGCGGAACTGCAGCCCCTCTCGTCGGAACGTTGGCGGGGGGCGCTCTCGGATTAGGCACGAATTCCATCGAAGCGGCGGGACATGTCGCGTTAGGAAATAAAGATGTTAATACGGCTGTTGCAGACGCCGCGCACCAGACTCTCGTCGATACCGGTGATGCTGCCATTGCCGCGATCAGCACGGCAACGGGCGGAGCGGTCGGTCAATTTGCCGGAAGAACCACTGGCGCAACCGGCGCTCTCACACGCTTTGTCGGTCAGCCGGCCGCTGAAGCGATGATTAACGCCGGGGGCATTGGCTTTGTTTCTGAAGGATTGCGTGCCGGTGGAACGACGGCGCTCGATGGAAAAACGTGGGAAAACGGAATTGCGAACGGTGTAGGACAAGTTATTTTTGACGGTGGAAAGGCAGGACTTGTTGCCGTTCCAACCTCGATGCTTACTGCGTATCTTGGTATCAAACTCGGCGGCACCGTTAAGTACGACAAAGTACTTGTTGAAGCAATTCCGAGCCGTTTCTTGCCTCCGGGCATTGTTTCGGTTCCGCTCACTATGCCGGCAATTCGTAGTCTCTTACCACGGATGGCATTCGACTTTAGTTCGCAAGTATTCCCGCTTCTGGCCTCCGAGTTTATGACGCCCCGGGAGCCGAAGGCTCCAGAGATTCCGCTTCCAGAAAGCGAAGAACGTGTCGGCCGTCCAGCCCCTCCATCGCCTAAAAAGAAGGCCAAAGACGCCCCGGAGAAGCCGGAGAAAGAGTTGGAAGAAGACCTTTCGCTACGCGACAAAACGATCCCCACTCCGCCACCGAGTGCGCCCAAAAACACCGAAATTCAAAACGAGAATCCCCGCTTCCAACAACCTGCGGGACCGCGACTCGCTCCCCCAGTAGCGCAGCCACAAACGCCGAACTTACAAACACCGAATTTACCTTCTGCCCAGAATCCGCGCGACATTGCCGATCAAACTAAGGGCAATCCTCAAAGAGACGCCCGGCGCACTGATCGCAATAAGCCGGACGGCGCCGAGCGTGATCCGCTGCCGAATCCAAACTCCAATGGAACACTTGCACGAAGCAGTGAACGCTCCTCTTCCACGGGAATGGAGTATGCGGAGAAGAGAGAGAGCCAAACCGTGCAGGTTGAAAGAGGCAAGATCGTTGGAAGAATCGGAGAGCCTAGAACGAGCGCAAAATCAGTCCGCGAACTAGAGGGCAAATCCCAGTCCCGTCGCGCCGAGAGAGGCCGCCAAGCGCATCTGAGACGTGTCAATCGCGATTTGACTATCTCAGAGGTGGGAGAGGATTTCCAAGACACCACACCGCTTTCAGCCGCCGCTATCGAGCGCCCTCCCGAGCATCGCCTCGAGAGCGTGCGCCTTGAGCAAGCAGAAAAAGCTTCTCAAAAACGCTCCGTAGAAAACTCGGTTGCACCGAGTGCGAATACGATGGGGCACTCACTCGCTGAATCAGTCGAAGCCAATCGTGTTAATCAGGAAGTGCTCAACGCCGAGATATTTGAGATTTCATTAGTGTATAAAGATGGCCAACTTCTCGGCGCGGTACTCGCTGTGCGCGATGCCAGCCAGCAAATGCCACAGAAGGAGGTTGATGGCGTGGCGCAGGTCGAATCGCTCGAAGTGCCTCAAAGCGCACGCCTGGCGATGCTCACAGCGTTAGTGGAAGACGCTGCGAAAATCGATTCGCAGGTGGCGAATTCCGTCGAAATTGCAGCGGCAAATCCAGTCGAGCAAAAAATTTCGGCGGCGGAGGCAGATCAGGTAAGTCAATACACTGCCGCGGAAATTCAGACCGGCGTAGACATGCCATTCGCCGTTGCAGAATCGGTAATGCTCGCTGCCAGTACCGCGCACCAAGAGAACCTGCAGCAAGAACAAGTACCTCATCAACAGGCAGTGGACCAAACGCAGGTAACTGAGACTGCATTTGAGATATCGCTTGGACAAGAAACGGTTCTCTCGAACCACATTGGCGCGCAATTTAGAGCGGAAGAAAAATTGCTACAAAGCACTCCGGGAAGCGTCGAGGCCGCCGTTGTTGAACAGAAAATCAACGAGATTATCTTCCAAGATATAGTCGCATCTGTGGCGAATCCTATTCCTGAGATTCCCTCGCGCCAAGAAATTCCACGCGTTGAACAGGCGATTGAGCAGCCCGCCACACGCGACGTCTCGCAGGCGATAGAAGTACCTTCAGTAAAGGAGGAACAAGTTCCAGCTCCTCCTTCGTTTATTGCACAAATCGAAATCACTCCCGCTCCTCAAACGGCCGCCGAAATTCAAGACACGCTTCAATCGATCCGACCAGAAGCTCCTGCGCAACCCGTTACACAAGAAAATCAACCTTTGGTAGCAGTTTTTGTAGCTGAAGAGAACCGCGCGGCAGCTCAACCGGCGGCAGATACTGAAGCGCCGGCGCCGGTATTCTCGGCGGCAATCAAAGAACTCGAGCAAGAACTTGCGCGCTCGCGCGAGACTGTCCCCGATGCGGTTCCGTTCATCCCTGAAATCCTAGAAAAGGCCGCTGAACAGCGCCAAGAAGAGAAACCTATAGCGATAGCAGTTCATGAAATTACGGCTGAGCCGCAAGCGTCAGCCGTGATTCCTGCATCCGTGAGCGGCGAGATTCAGCAGTCCATTCAAAACGCACCTGAGACCGTTCCGCCAGTAACCGTCAAGGAAGAACCACGGCAGTCACTGGCAGAGATTACATTTGCAACGACTGATGATCAGGGGCAGATTCCCCTCGCGCTCTATCAAAAACTATACGCTCCGCAGAATGAATTGTTTCCGCCATTCGAATCGCTAGCAGATAGTGCGCGCGAACAGAAAAGAGAAGATCGCGGTGAACCTCCTGTTGCTCAGCAAATTGCGGTTGAGACATCAACTATTCTCGCAGCAATTGAACCGCTGACTGTGGCGAATAAGTCGTCCTCTTCGGATGAGGACGTTAATGAGAAACGTGGTGGAGAACGCCGCGACAAGCCCCGCAGCGCGGATCGCACCGATTTAGAAAAATCAGAGCGCACCGAATTCATTGAGCTAAAGAGCGACCCACGCGAGAAAATCCAGCCGCGCGGCGAAGCGCAGGAAAATGAGCCAATGGAACTCTTCCCGCTTCCAAAAGGACTACGCGAGAGAATTGCCGAGCACAAAGAGACTGCATCCACCAACAACAATAGACGCAAGCGCGCAGAGCAGCAGAAACAGAAGGCAGCGAAGCAGAATCAAGTAGAAAAAGAGACCACCAAGGGACGCAGAGATCTGCTCTTACGTCGCGCTAACGCGCTGCAAATTCAGCCGAACTTCCTCCGCGGTGCGCGCGCCATCCCCGCCTCTAAGAATATTGCGTAATTCGCGTAATCTCTTAAATCCGTTGGCAAATAGAGAGTATCCAGGCCGGAGCAGGAACGCCGCTATTTAAGAATAGTGGATATGCAGTTTTTCCAGTTGTTTGGCCCCAAAAGGCAGGCCAGCGCCTCCCATAAATTATCGCTCGGCGCGTGCACCGCGCGCGAAGGGGCAGCGCACGGACTCTACTTTGGATTTACCGACGCGTCGTTTTCGGCACTCCTCGCACTCGCTTCGTCCACACCGTTCTTTTTTGCGGTTCTAACTCATGGCGGCAGCGTTCTCACGCTCGCGGCGCAGCATATCGGCGCAAAACTCGCGGCGCGCACGAAAGACACGCGCCGCGCACTCGCTGTGTGCTGTGCTCTGCAAGCACTTTTACTCTGCACATTGATCGTTCCGTTTACCTATCTCGATCACGTGGGCGCCGGATTTTCAACACTCATCTGCGCGGTGAGCCTTCTCTCACTTTTCGTTGGAAATCTTGCTAGTCCCAACTGGCACTTCGCCTGGGCAAGTTCCTTTCACGGCGCTGCGCGCCGCGCTATCGTGACCTCACGTAACCACCGCTTTACGCTTTTTACCTTCGTCTCGGTCCTCGTTAGCGCCGCAGTCCTCGCAACTTTTTCGACCAAAAGCGCTCTGATTATTTTGTTGTCGTTCGCTGCTGCCGGTAAGGCCTACTCCGCATTTGGATTGCTGCGAGGCGCGCCGTTTCCGGTGCTTGCCTCGGCGCGGGAAGAGCGCACGCCTGCTGCAAGCGACTCATCGATTCGTTTTTTCCTGCCATTTGCATTCCTCTACTTCGGCATCGGTATGAGCATCGCGCTCCTTATGCCGTTCCTGATAAAATTTCACGGCATAACTCCCACACAGGTTTTCTCATTAGGCCTGATTCAAATTGCGGGACAGCTCCTCATTTCCTCATATTTCTGCCGCGCCCACGAGCAACTCTCCAATCACCGTTCATTTGCCGTGGTGCTGATCTTATACTCAACGATGACAGTTCTTTGGTGCGTTACGGATTCTCTCTACTGCTGGTACGCGCTCTTTCTAGTCAACGGGGTAGCGACCGGCGCGCTTTCGCTCCTCAATCAGTACCTGATTCAATCTCCCTCGAACCCGAGAATGGTCGCAAAAAGTCTCTCGAATCTCGTTACCCAAACCACCCTCCTACAAACGGCCGGAGGAATCTGCGGTGGCTTTCTTTTAACTGCGCTCCCCTTCGCAGATGCCGATTGTTATGTACTGGTTTTTTTGTTCTCGGCCATAGTTCGCGGATTAACGCTCATTTCCGGTCACTCAGCCGTCACGCAAATCATAGAGCCCCGCGCCGAGGAGTTCACCATTGACGCCCGCGAAGCCGCCTAGTTTTATACGTGCCTCGGATCACGAAATATCCGATCGAGTTTGGCTCAATCTCGATGTATACTAAACGCGATGTCGCCGACGGAAACCGTAATTCCCATCTTTCGCACTGAGCGATTAGTCGTGCGTCCATTAATCGAGAGCGACGCGCCCGCCTATCAAAAACACTTCGCTGATTACAACGTAATTAGAACGCTCACCCGTCTCGTCCCCTGGCCCTATCCAGCAGCCGGCGCGCTCGACTATATCCGCACCGTAATACTACCCAATCAAGGAAAAGATCGCTGGACGTGGGGAATTACGCTCAAGGAAGCGCCCGAGGAGGTAATTGGCGCCGTTGAAATGTGGCGGTATGGACAAATTGATAATCGCGGCTTTTGGCTCGCGCATAAGCATTGGGGGAAAGGTTTTATGACCGAAGCTGTATTCCCCGTTACCGATTACGCGTTCGACACCCTCGGATTTGAAAAATTAGTATTTTCGAACGCGGTTGGAAATAAGCGCTCAGGGCGGGTTAAGGAAAAATCGGGCGCCCGATTAATAAAGGAGATTCCCGGCGAGTTCGTAGACCCCGCGCTGACGACGAGCGAGATCTATGAGCTGACAAAAGAAGAATGGCAAAAAATGAGACGCTCTCAACTTTAGTTAGTAACGTCGATATTGCCTCCAAAGGGAACCTCGCTGGACGGTACATAATTCCATCCGCATATTCCTTGATGACACCCAACCCCGGTAACTTGCGGACAGTCACAGGTGGATATGGGCAGAGCCTCGCTGCATTCTTGGGATACCGCTTGGTCAATCAGCCTATAGTACTGAGAAACATCGGCATCATTGCGTGCTATCAAATTGCGCGTGCAACCGCAGCTCGTACCTGAAAGCACCTGCCCGCAATCTGAATCTTGCGTGCAGCTTCTAATAAAGGAACCTTCTACTTCGATTGCGTCCGTTAACTCCGAGCACGAAGGCAGTATATCGGTTAAATCACTGACCGGTGGGAGCTTAAGCGTGTAGCGCGACAATCCTTTATTCCCATGAACAAGGAATGACCCACTAATTTTTCCGTTTGGGTCGGGGCTGTATGAATGGCGACGATTAATTACCGTCGATTTGACTGACGTTTTTAAAATGCTCGCTGCCGCCGTGAATCGGCGTGAGATGGTCAGCTCGACACCGCCGCTTTCACTCAATGCCAGGCCGGAGACTTTGGCAACGAAGGAGCAGCGCCGCGAGCCGTGAATGGCACGCACCTGTTTTCCGCCGCGAAAATATTTTGCGCACTCCCCGGTTATCTGAATACGGCGGCCGTTGGCGTTTTTGGCAAAAGCGACGTTAGTTGTCGCTGCGAGTACGATCGCTACAGTTGCTGTTAATACCTGCCCAATTACTTTCATATCACCATCCTTGCTCACATGCGCGTTTTGCACATGTAGCTGCATTAGTATCCTGACCGCCGGGCAAATGCAAGCCTTTTTCCATTTAATAAGAGGTTGCTTTATTACATTTCAAATGTAATATTTACGCATATATGTCGCAGGCGGTGGAAATAGCAATCACTACATGGCAATCGGTGCTAATTAAGATCGTGCGCCCCATAGCCCGTTTTGCGCTCCGACATGGCGTTAAAATCCAGGACATTCAACAAGCGCTCAATCAAGTAATGATTGAGGAGGCGAATAACGAACTTAAAGCGCATGGGAGCACGCAGAACGTTAGCCGCGTCAGCGTTATGACCGGAATACATCGGCGCGAAGTATCGCGGCTGCTGGATAACTCCGCGGCTAAAGACGCGGTAACACTGATCGCCAAGATCATCGGACAGTGGCAGCACGGTAAAAAGTACGTGGCCCCGAACGGCG
>CAYTAW010000200.1:0-6737 GCA_964435675.1 uncultured Bdellovibrionales bacterium | reverse complement strand
GCCGTATGCTCTTCGATTGCCAGGCTAGCAACGCCCTGTTGATCCAAATACTTTTTCGAGCCACTCGTGGTTAGCAGGGTAAAACCACACTCGGATAAATGGCGCGCAACAACCTCTAGACCACTCCGGTCGGACACGCTGATTAGGGCAAATCGCTTCGAACTCACACTTCCTCCTGAGCTAAAATGACGGATCAGATACTAGCATATCAAAGGAAAAAATCGAGATTTCAGCTCCTTACTTAGGGTTGAGGTGACGCCGTGCCAGCAGGTTCGCTCGAAATTGCGGGGGCCGCAGAATGAGCCGGTTTGACCCGTTCGAGCTCGCTCAACTCCTGAGAGAGGCTTTCGCGGCGTTTTTTGACCGTGGTGCTAAACGCTTCTCGCCGCAGCTCATCGCCACTCAGCCGAATTTCGACGTATTCATTGTCGCTGCCGATTACCTTCTCTTCCTCCCGAAGCTCGTCGTGCTCAATCAACAAGAGGCCGCGCTCGCGCGCTTCGGAAACTATTTTTTCCTGAATAAACTTAATCGATGACATCTTGAGATCCTTCAATCGCATATTGCGTTCGGAGATCAACACGTCGATGCGATGCTGTATCTCCTCGTTTTTCGGATCGAAGCTCTTATTCTCGAGCTCTTTTAAATATTGCCAGGTGGCCTCTTCAAAAAGATCCTTTTTCTTTCGCAACTCAGGTGAAATGGTTGCCAACTCGGAAGCAAGATTCACCGTGTCAAGCTCTTCAACCTCGCGCAAGCGGCGGCGCCATTGAATGAGGGACTTGTCTAGTCTTTCTACCGCGCGCTCGACACTTTCGACACGCACCTTGTTCTCCTGCTTACGCTTGGCCAGATCCTCTTGGAATTCGAGCAAGCTCGTATCGACCGGTTGCTCAATGCGCTGGATCTGCGATTCATAGTGCTTCACCGCTTCACGCAGCCGGCGCGCACGAATCGCATTGCGTTCTTCTTCGGAAATATCAGATTCTCCCACTTGTAATCGGGCGAGTAGCTCCTTTCGCAAGGCAATCTGCTCCTCTGTCTCCTGCTCCTCAAGAAGCGAGGTGCGCGGACCTTCGGCGGTATCGGAGAAATCGAGGATGCGCTCAGTACTGCCATGCCTGGTTTGGTAATCCTGATTGGCAATTTCACGATCTCGAAGCCAGCGAAGCGCGAGCACCATCAGCACGATTGCCAGACCAAGTATCGCCCGCTGCAACGGCGAGAATCTGCCGATTATGCGGCGGTTCAAATTCACTCCACCGACAGCGGCCTTTTCTTCGAAGGCGCCCGACTGCGCTTTGCGCATCTTTTGGGCACCCCAGATCGTTTCAGCCGAAATATCTACATCCTCTCTCACTTTTGTGAAGGAATCGGCAGCCGCCGCCTCAGCAAGATCAATTTGCACTATCTTACCACGCTGCGATCCAGACTGCGTGTTCTCGGCATTCGGGTTTTCGGGAAACGAACTGCCGCACTCGATCAGAATACCAGTGATGTTGTCTGTACCGCCGCGCATATTCGCAAGCGAAACGAGATGCTCAAGCGCCTCATTGAGGCGGTACTCACCGATGACGTAGCCGATCTCAAGCGCTGAAATCGAATGATATAGACCATCGGAACACACTAGATAAATATCACCCCGATGAGGCGCCTGATCCAACAGGTAGCAGTCGACTTCGACCTCGGCAGCCGGACCGACGGATCGGGTCAACATATGCGAAACCGGCGAGGCCTTCGCCTGCTCTTGCGTAAGCGCGCCAGCGCTCAGAAGCTCTCCTATCAGGGTATGGTCGCTGGTTAATTGCGCGATTGATTCCCCGCGTACCCGGTAGACGCGCGAGTCACCGACGTTGAACAGAATAACTTTATCCGCATAGAGAGCCAATCCCGACACGGTTGTGCCCATGCCTTGCAGCGCGGGATTCAGCTGCGCATGTTGAAAAATCTCCCCGCTTGCTTCGTTAATTGCGCGACGCACGCGTACCTCAATTGAATCGTCCGTCTGCCGCTTGAGCGCATCCTCGATTATACGCACCGCCATGGCGCTTGCCTGAGCACCACCGGAGGCGCCCCCCATGCCATCGGCCACCCAAAAGCACGCCATTTTCGGCTCTAGAACTATCCCGAGCGCATCCTGATTTTCCTGCCGTTTCATGCCAATGTGCGTGGCCACCGCAATCTCGGCCGAACTCACAAGCATCTGGTTTCCAGCTGATAAAGCGGTCGCTGCCATTGAGAACTTACTTTATCTGCCGCACGAATGGCTTGGTGGGAATGTAAGGCTCACGCGAAAGCTGTTCCACCAGTTTCTCAGCCTGGGAGCGAGACTGTTCGGGACCGGTCAAGATTCGGTAATATTGTTCACCACGCACCTGCGCCACTTCGACGATCACGGTAAACCCTGATTTACGAAGCTGACGTGAAAGCTCTGCAGCATCTTCCTTCTTCTTGGGAGCGGCAACCTGCGCGAACCATCCTTTCGGCAACGTATCGCCCTGAGCTGCTTGTTTTGGCGTCTTTGTGGGCTTCGGAGTCGGTGTGGCTTTAGTAGCTTTCGGCGTCGGAATTTCAGTTGCCTTTTCAGCCGGCTTAACGGGAGGAAGCGTTGGTGCAACTTCAGCCCCTTTCTCATGATCGGCGGCAGGCGGCTGACCGTGCGCAGCATCGCCCTCCTTAGCTGCCCCCAATTCAATAACCTGCTTCAGCAATTGATCGCGCGTTGCCGAAGTGGCTGCCGGTTCAGGCGCATGTGCTTCCGCTCCGCCCTGAGAACCTGCCGCCTGAGCGCCGCCATTTTCAGGGACGCCCTGCTCCTCGCCCGGAGCCGTGTCCACCGGCGCATCAGCAGTGGTATTGATCGTTCCTAAGCGGGGCATCTCGGCAGCAGGCTGGCCATCGGCCGCCGCTCCCTTGTCACCCTTATTGTCATTTAACTTTGCGTATACTTCAGAAGCAGCCCGCTGCGAGGCGCCTTCATCAGCGCGCTCTTCTTGATCCGCGTCATTAATCGGGAGCTTTATCGTATTGGTTAAACTGGCGCTGAGTGCGGCGTCTTGCCCGACTTGACGGCCTGAAAAATATCCGAGAAAAAACGCGCAGGTTAAAAAACCCATGGTCAGACCTAGAAGAATAACAACCTGCGCCAACCCTAAACGCAACTCCCACCGCGATCCCTCTTTCTGGTTCATTCGACCTCCCAACCTCTGTATGCCGACAGCTACCCGGCAAATATCAGCGTAGCGCTCCTAACCCCTTCAATCAACATAAAAAAAGGATGAAATCTGCCCGAGCACCTTGGATAATGTGGCGTAAATAGCAGACATACGCCCATTCCCCGTAGCCTGCTCAATTCGCAGCTTCGGATCATTTAAAAGCAGGGAGGTCTGGTTCAAGATTCCATTTAGCGCCGAGATGAATTCGGGAATTTCTCCCCATCGCGCCGAGCCCTGATGAAAAACCTTGAGATACCGGATAAAAAACGCGGTCTCTGCGCCGATATAGCCGCTGAGCTCATCAGATTGCACGGGTAGCGCTTGTGCGGCGACATTGTTCAGCCTCTCGCGAAGCGAGGAAAGTTTCCAGGGCAGATTATTCTGTTCAGAATAACACGGCATTTGCCATTCTATCTCGACTCCGCGCAGCGCGCTTCCAAGATGCATTAAAAGCGCCGGGGTGCGCTGCGCATCAAGTTGTAAAAATTCAAGCGATTGGGGCGCCCGATCGAGATTTCCAATCCAACCGCGATCAGCGATATGAACATGCGCTTGCTCGTCAAATCCCGGCAGCGCCCCACCTCTTTTCCACAGATGGTGATCGACGTCGCCCGGGCAAAGCAAAAAAGCGCAATCGGCATCTTGGTGGGATGTATAAAAGGACAACACCTGCTCGTCGACGCGCTGATCCGCGCCACGCACTCGCGCGCAAAATTCGTGTGCCTCATAAAATAGCTCGTATAAAGAGTCGGTTCGCGAAATCACGCGGGCCCGATCCCCAAAATTCAATGTTACCGAGCAGGCACTTTCGCGCGCGAGCCAGCACTGAATGATTGCTCGCGCCGACAACCGAAGCATGCCCTCAACACTGACCTGCTTCGGACGAGCCGGGAGATACACCGCAACCGGAGCGCTCTGTTTCTCGACCGCTTCAATGCACGACTCAAATTCACCCCCAACATTTATGTAGCCGGCATGTTGCGACCACAGTTCCCCATCCTCTTTTCTAATTTTCGCAAGCGCATTCAGCGCAAGCTGCGCAGGCTCAATGCCACGACGCCGGGCGATACGAATGCATATATCCGACGAGAGAAACCGCCTTCCGTTTTCACTTATTGGCTTACACAGCGCGCGCGCCCGATCTGACGAAAGCTCGCTAACCCGCTCTTCGATCACTGCATTTAATTGCGAAATCGTTCTCATGGACTAGAACGCCCCGCAATCCATTCAGCGCCAAGATTATGGTCAAGCGCATATATCATTCTACCCGCGGCGCTGTACGCATGTGCAGCGTCCTTAGAAGCAATAGCTGAAAGGTCCTCTTCACACACGGCGCGCATCTTTTTAGGAAGACTTAGCTGATTAAAAAGGGGCGCGCGGTCTCCCGCCGCAAGAGATGCCGCGAATACAAAAGTCAAAACCGAAAAAACGTCGCCGCGTACGGCGGGGAGAGCGGCATGACCCGCCAATTGAAGCAGTCGCGCAACTAATTTTTCGCGATTTAACTGCGGGACCGCATCGGTAACGGCGGCAAGCACGCCGCGTCGATGCGCATCCGATACGCATTGATCCGCGCCGTCTTCCTCGAATATTTTAATCAGTTCATTAAAAATGCGACGAAATGAAATGGTGCGCAGCGCATTATTCTCGATCGCCTGCGAGAAGAGCCGTTCGCTATCCGGATCGAATCGCGCGTTGAGTCGGGCCTTATAGCGGAGTGCCCGGAAAAGACGCGTCGGATCATCAACAAAGCTGCGCGCGTGAAGGACTCGAATAATTCTTCCTTCGATGTCATCCCTGCCGCCGTGTGGATCGATGCACGCGGCACGGATTTCACTATTTGACGCGGATGAAGCGAAAAAGCGAATCAACATTGCCAGAGGAAGCGCCACGGCATTAACCGAAAAATCGCGCCGCTTCAAATCATCGGCGAGAGGAGCGAGCGCAACCCGTGGCAGCGCACCCGGCTGCTCGTAGATCTCGGTGCGCGCTGATGCGAAATCGACCTCGGCCAACGCGCTATCCGCGGGTAAAGTGATTTTTGCCGTAAAAAAATCGGGAAAAAGTTTTAGATCGCCGCCGCTCATGCGTTGCAGTACCGGCGCAAATTCGAGCGCATTTCCATCTACAAGCAGGTCGATATCCCGATCATCCGCCGCCGCTCCGCGCAGCAGATCACGCACGAATCCGCCTACAACGTACAAGGCAAAGCCGCTGCGCTGCGCGCACTCATCGATACGTGACAAAAACCCGGCTATGTTTTTCCTCTGCATGCTGCCCACCGGCGAATTGTACCGTGCTCGCGCCGACGCTACTTTGCGCGCAGTAAATCACGGATCTCGCGCAGCAGTATCTCCTGCTTCGTATCAGGTGCCGGAGCCGGGGCGCTCTCTTCTTTGCGCTTTATGGCATTCATCGTTTTAATCAGCAAAAACACCGAAAATGCGACAATAGTGAAGTCGATAACCGTCTGCAGAAATTGACCGTAGTTCAGCGTTACCGCCGCCTTTCCTTCCGCAGCTTCGTGCAGCACTATTTTCAATCCGGTAAAATCGATTCCGCCAATCAGCATACCAATTGGAGGCATGATTACATCGGCTACCAGCGACGAGACGATCTTGCCGAATCCAGCGCCGATGATTATACCGACCGCCATATCGACGACATTCCCCTTCATCGCAAAATCTCTAAATTCTTTAATTAAGCCCGCCATAATAGCTCCATGTCTTTATTTAAAATGTTCTACAGCATCAGCAATTCCCCGCGCCAGTAGCGAACGGTATGATTGCTCACCCAAGCGCCGCCCCTCGACCGAATGATCAATGAACGCCACTTCGACTAAAACGCACGGCATGTGCGCGCCGACAAGGACGTAAAACGGTCCCGACTTGACGCCGAGATTCGCCGCCTTAGGGGCGCTCGGACGCACCGCATCGAGGACTGAGGCTTGAATGAGCTTGGCGAGCGCGATGGACTCAGGGAGCTTTGCATTCTGAATGAGATCGCTGAGCATGAAAGAGAGATCGCTCTCCGCGCCGCCCGCTACCGCGGCGCGGTTCTCTCGCTCAGCCAACTTGGCGCTCGCCTTGTCTGCTTTATTATCTAAATAGTACGTTTCAATTCCCGCTAGATTTTTTTTCACGCTGGCATTTGCGTGGATACTTATGAAAAGCTTCGCCTCTCTCTGATTCGCAAATGACATGCGATCGACAAGCGGGATGAATTCATCCTTCGAGCGCGTCAATAGGACACGATACTTCTTGCCATCTTCGATGATCTTTTTGGCTTTGAGCGCTATATCCAACGCCACATCCTTTTCGAGAAGTTTGCCGACGCCGACCGCGCCGAAATCTTCCCCGCCATGCCCAGGGTCCAGCACGACAACGGGCAGCAACGAAGCACTATCGGCTGCCGCGCTCTTGCGTTCATCGGCCTTAAGCGCCGGCGTCTTGAGACGATCAGCGGCGACGATCGCCATGTCGCTGTCACCGTATTGCGCAGTGATATAGCGCAGAAGAGACT